>JABDPN010000010.1 GCA_013042715.1 Flavobacteriaceae bacterium
ATTGTGAGCGTTGTTTTGGGCTGCAATAACTATGAGATTATTGATCTAGGTGTAATGGTACCACCAGAAAAGATCATTGAAACAGCAAAAAAAGAAAACGTAGATATTATTGGATTAAGTGGTTTGATTACGCCTTCATTAGATGAAATGGTTTACGTGTCAAAAGAGATGGAAAAGCAAAATTTTACTGTTCCATTAATGGTAGGAGGAGCAACAACATCTAAAGCGCATTCAGCAGTTAAGATTGCACCTAATTATAGTAATACAGTTATTCATGTAAATGATGCATCGAGAGCAGTAACAGTAGTTGGTGATTTGTTGCAAAAAGGTAATCAGGCATATAAAGATCAGATACGAGAAGAGTATGAAAAGTTTAGAGAGCAATTCTTAAATAGAACAAAGAAGAAAGCATACATTACAATTGAAGAAGCACGAAAAAACAAGTTCAATATTGATTGGAATTCTTCAGAAATAATAAAACCTAAACAACTCGGAATTCAAGTTCTTCAAGATTTTGATATTAAAAAACTAGAAGACTATATCGATTGGAGTCCGTTCTTCAGAAGTTGGGATTTACATGGTAGGTTTCCCGATATTTTAAAAGATGAGGTTATAGGTGAGCAAGCATCAGAATTATATAAAGATGCAACGGAGTTACTTCAACGAATTTTTGATAAAAAACTTCTCAAAGCAAAAGCTGTTGTTGGATTATTTCCAGCAAATACTATAAATGATGATGATATTGAAGTGGAAGATTATAAGTTTCTAACGCTTCGTCAGCAATTAAAGAAAAGGGAAGGAGTACCAAATTTTGCTTTGGCAGATTTCATCGCTCCAAAAGATTCCGGTAAACAAGATTATATTGGCGCCTTTTGTGTATCAACTGGTTTTGGAACTCAAGAATTGGCAAAACAATTTGAAGATGCAAACGACGATTATAATTCAATCATGATAAAAGCATTAGCGGATCGTTTAGCAGAGGCATTTGCTGAATATTTACATAGAGAAATACGAACAAATTATTGGGGCTATGCATTAGATGAAAATCTTTCAAATAAAGAATTAATCAAAGAAAATTATAAAGGTATTCGTCCAGCTCCTGGTTATCCAGCTTGCCCTGATCATCTTGAGAAAAAGACTATTTGGGAATTATTGAAAGTTGAAGAAACTATTGGAGTTAAGCTTACAGAAAGTTTAGCCATGTGGCCAGCTGCTAGCGTTAGTGGTTATTATTTTGGAAATCCAAAAGCTAAGTATTTTGGGTTAGGTAAAATAAAAGAAGACCAATTAAAGGATTATACAAAACGAAGAGCGATTAGTTTAGAGGATGCAAAAAAATGGTTGAGGCCAAACTTAATCGAACATTAAATGAAAGTAACTGAACATATAAATAACGCTAAGGGGAAAACATTGTTTTCCTTTGAAATAATTCCTCCCAAAAAGGGCAATAGTATACAGGAGCTATACAATAATATTAATCCTTTAATGGAATTTAAACCGCCTTTTATCGATGTCACAACATCTAGAGAACAATATGTATACATTGAAAAAGGCGAAGGCTTATTAGATAGAAAAATTACCAGAATGCGACCAGGAACGGTTGGTATTTGTGCCGCCTTAAAACATAAATATAATGTTGATACGGTTCCACATGTGTTATGTGGCGGATTTACCAAAGAAGAAACAGAATATTTATTGGTTGATTGTCATTATTTAGGAATAGACAATGTTATGGCACTTCGAGGAGATGCAATGAATCATCAAAAATATTTTAAAGCCAGTAAAGGTGGTCATCAATATGCCATACAATTAGTTGAGCAAATTCAAAATTTAAATCAAGGTAAATATCTTCATGATGTAATTGAAGCAGATGATAAAGCCGATTTTTGTATTGGTGTTGCAGGTTACCCTGAAAAACATATTGAAGCACCTTCAATACAATCTGACTTAAAACGACTCAAAGAAAAAGTAGATGCTGGAGCAGATTATGTAGTTACTCAAATGTTTTTTGATAATAAAAAATATTTCGAATTTATCAATATTGCTAGAGCAGCAGGAATAACAGTTCCAATTATTCCAGGAATAAAACCTATTGCTATTAAGCGTCATTTGCAACTTTTACCTCAAGTGTTTAAAATTGATTTACCTCAGGATTTAATACATGCTGTCGAACTGTGTAAAGACAATAAACAAGTAAGACAAGTAGGTGTGGAATGGGCAATACAACAATCTAAGGAACTCCAAAACGCAGGAGTTCCTGTTATTCATTTTTATTCTATGGGTAAAAGCGACAACATAAAGGCTATTGCTAAAGAATTATTTTAAATATTCTCTTACTTTTACAGTCTCAAAAATTGATATGAGATTTATTCTGTTATGGGCTTGTTTATTTTTTGGTTTGGTTTCTTTTTCACAAGAGAAGACAACCAACTCTTATTTTGATATCAACTATTTTAAAGGAAATATTGCGCTTCATAACAACGATATTTTACACCTCATTCAAGGTCATCCGGAAGGTGTAATTTTAGGTTGGAATAAAAAAACTTTTGGAGAACATGCTTGGGAATCCCGTTTTAACTATCCAGATTATGGTGTTTCGTTTAGTTACCAAAACCTTAAAAATGAAGTTCTAGGTAATAATTATGCGCTTTATGGTCATTACAATTTTTATTTTTTTAAAAGAAACTTAATGTTTAGAATTGGTCAAGGTATAGCGTTTACTACCAATCCTTATCATCCGGAGGACAATCACAAAAATATAGCCTTTGGTTCACGGTATATGAGTAGCACTTATGTGATGATAAATTATAAAAAAGAACGCTTAATTAATAAATTTGGATTACAAGCAGGTTTATCACTTATACATTATTCTAATGCCAATGTAAAAGCTCCAAATACAAGTATTAATTCACTTACTTTTAATGTTGGAGTTAACTATAATTTTGATGATAATACTCAAGAATTTATCACACATTTAAAAGAAAAATTTACAGAACCAATAAAATATAACTTGGTTTTTAGAAGTGGAGTAAACGAGAGTGATGTGGTAGGAAGTGGACAATACGCATTTTACATTTTTTCTGCATATGCAGATAAAAGATTCAATCATAAAAGTGCTTTTCAACTGGGTACTGATGTTTTCTTTTCTAATTTCTTGAAAGAACTTATTTATTACAGTTCCGTTGCATTTCCATCAAGAGATATAGATCCTGAAACAGATTACAAACGCATTGGTCTTTTTGCAGGACACGAATTGTTTATCAATAAACTATCTGTAGTTACGCAAATTGGTTATTATGTTTACTATCCCTTTGATTTTGAAGGTAGAACTTATCAACGTATTGGGTTAAAACGTTATTTTGGTGATAAATGGTTTGTTGCATTAACGCTAAAAGCTCATGCTGCAAAAGCAGAAGCTGTTGAAATTGGAATTGGAGTCAGATTATAATATGAAAAAGTTTTTATATTTATTTTTAGTGTTTTGTTTTGCTTGTGATAGCGAAAATGCATCAGATTGTTTTCAATCTGAAGGCGACATTATACAACAAGTATTTGAAGTTAATAATTTTGAAAAAATATTAGTAAATAGAGATGTAGAGTTAATTCTATCAGAAGGAATTGAACACAAAGTTATTGTAGAAACTGGTTCAAATTTGTTAAATGATATTACTATTGAAGTTGTAAATGATGAATTACAACTTTCAGATAATAATACATGTAATTTTGTAAGAGAATATGGGATAACGAAAATATATGTAATTGCTCCAAATATTACCGAAATTAGAAGTTCTACGCAGTTTAATATTTCTTCTGAAGGTATATTGAGTTTTAGTTCTTTAAAACTGATTTCAGAAGATTTTAACCATCCTGATAGTTTTACTATTGGTGACTTTAATTTAAATTTAAATAGTGAAGAAGTAAGAGTGGTATCAAACAATATATCTTCCTTCTTTATTTCTGGGTTAACACAAACGTTAAACATTAGTTTTCCTTCAGGTAATGGACGTTTTGAAGGTGAGAATCTTATTGCTCAATATGTAAATATTTTCCATAGAGGAAGTAATGATATAATCGTTAATCCAATAGAAGTATTATCAGGAGAATTAAGAGGAACAGGAGATTTAATAAGTGTAAATCAACCAAATATTGTTGATGTTGAGCAGTACTATACTGGACAATTAATTATTAATTAATTCCATTGCTTCTAGTGCAATTTCTAACTCTTCATTTGTAGGAATAACGAGTACTTTAACTTTAGAGTCTTCAGTATTTATTTCTTCAAGTTTTTGTGCTCTCACATTGTTTTTTTCAAAGTCTAGTTCTATACCTAGATAATCTAAATCTTTACAAACAAGTCTTCTTATTACATCAGAGTTTTCACCAATTCCAGCTGTAAATACTATAGCATCTAGTCCGTTTAAAATAGCAGCATAACTACCAATAAAACGTTTAATCCTGTAGGCATTCATATCTAAAGCTAATTGGCATTTTTTATCACCTAAAGCAGCTTGTTCTTCAATATCTCTTAAGTCGCTATAACCAGTTAAACCATACATACCACTTTCTTGCTGAAGCATGACATTAATGTCTTCATAAGGAATGTTATGTTTACTAGCTAAATGAAAAACTATAGTTGTATCGATGTCACCAGAACGTGTTCCCATAATAAGACCACTTATAGGCGAGAAACCCAATGAACAATCAATACTCTTTCCATCTTTAACAGCTGTAATACTACAACCATTTCCAAGATGAATTGTTATAACGTTAGATTTTGTCTTCCCTAAATATGTATTTGCTTTTTTAGCAACATATTTGTGACTAGTGCCATGAAATCCATATACGCGAATACCATAATCATCACAATATTTACTTGGAATAGCATATTTGTAAGCATACTCTGGAATTGATTGATGGAAAGCAGTGTCAAAAACAGCGACTTGTTTTGCGTTCGGAAATATTTCTTCTGCAACCTCAATACCTTCCAAATTTGGAGGATTATGCAAAGGCGCTAAAGTCGATAATTCTCTAATTTTCTTTTTAACAGCATCAGTAACAATTGTTGTATCTGTAAAATGTCTTCCACCATGAACTACACGATGTCCAACAACAGTTATATCTTCTGGTTTTTCAATAATTCCAGTTTCTTTATCAAGTAACTGATTTGCAAGTCTTTCTAAGCCTTGTTTATGATTTAGAATAGGACTTTTTTCAGAGATTTTATGCTTTGATGTTTTAAATTTGAATTTAGCTTTTTTAGTTCCAATACGTTCAATAATCCCAGAACACAGAATGTCTTGTTCAGGCATTTTAAAAAGCTGAAATTTAATAGAAGAACTTCCCGAATTTAAAACTAAAACTTGCATGATCTTAAAATTCTTGCGCTTGAATAGCTGTTATTATTACTGTGTTGTAAATATCATCTACTGTACAACCTCTACTTAAATCGTTTACAGGTTTGTTTAACCCTTGTAACATTGGACCAATTGCAGTAGCTCCTGTTTCTCTTTGTACTGCTTTGTATGTGTTGTTTCCTGTATTTAAATCTGGGAAAATTAAAACGTTAGCTTGACCAGCAACCTCAGATCCTGGTAATTTGCTTTGTCCAACTTTCATGTCTACTGCTGCATCATATTGTATAGGACCTTCAATCTTTAAATCTGGATTTTTAGATTTTACAATTTCAGTAGCAGCTCTAACATTTTCTACATCTTCTCCTTTTCCAGAACTTCCAGAGGAGTAAGATAACATTGCTACTTTTGGTTCAATTCCAAAGTTTACGGCAGATTGTGCTGACGAAATTGCTATTTCTGCAAGTTGTTCTGCATTTGGATTTGGGTTTATAGCACAATCACCAAAAATTGAAATACGATCTTCCAGACACATAAAGAATACAGAAGAAACAATATTAACTTCAGGTTTAGTTTTTATAAACTGTAAAGCAGGACGTAATGTGTGTTGAGTTGTATGTGCAGCTCCTGAAACCATACCATCTGCATCACCTTTGTAGATCATCATGGTTCCATAGTACGATACGTCTGTCATCATATCTCTAGCATACTCTAGAGTTATACCTTTATGTTTTCTTAATTCATACAATGTATTAGAATAATCATCAAAATTTGCAGAATCTAATGGCCAAACTATATTTACATCGTTTAAATCTAAAGGAATATGAAACTTTTCTATGCGTTCTGCAATTTTTTCTCTTTCTCCAATTAATGTAATGTCTACTACATGAGAATTCACTAAACGTTCTGCTGCTCTCAATATACGTTCGTCATAACCTTCTGGTAAAACAATGTGTTTTTTGTTTTTAAGTGCACGTTGTAATAAATCGTACTGGAACATTCTTGGTGTAAATATTTCAGATTGGAATGTAATTAAACTATCTCCAAGTTTTAGTGTATTAACATGTTTCTCGAAAGTTGAAATTGATGTGTTAATTTTCTTGGTGTTACTAGCATAAATTTTTGGCTTAATCGCTCCAATTTTGTTAGCAACACTAAAAGTAGCACCTTCAACACTAACTAAAGGAACAATACTACTTAAACCTTTAATTAATTCTAATATTGGTTTTTCTGGAGTTAGTCCACCAGTTAGTATAATTCCTGAAATCTTTGGATAATTTTTAGAAAGGTTTGCTTGTAAAGCACCTAAAATTAAATCGGCTCTATCACCTGGAGTGATAACTAAAGTATTATCTGTTAAATAGGTTAGATAATTACGTAAATGCATTGCTCCAACTCCAAAATTTTCGGTATGGTTATTAAGATGTTGTTTACCTAAAATAACATTACCATCAAGAGCATAAACGATTTCTTTTACAGTTGGAAACGAAAGGCTATTTATTTTTGGAATGACAGAAATATCTGTGTTATTATTTATTCTTTGTTTTAAAAGATTTTTAATGGTGTCTACTTCATCTTCTTCAACCTTGTTAATCATTATAGAAAGTACATCTACTTCTTCTTTAAAGGTATCATGAGCTAATTGCACGCTATCTATAAGTTCTCTATGTTCCTTTCCTGTTCCTTTTGCTACAATTATAACAGGAAGCCCAAGGTTTTTAGAAATTAATATGTTAAGATCCAGCTCAATAACAGAACTTTCATGAGAGAAATCTGTACCTTCAACAAGAATAAAATCAAACATTTCTTCAAGTTTTTTGTACTTTCTGATGATTTCATCTAGTACTTCACCAGATTTACCATGGTTATAAAGGTCTAAAACTTGACTCCTTGTGAATGCAAAAGTCTTTTTGTAATTAAGATCTAACTCAAAATGTGTAACAACAGTATTAATATGGTTGTCTAATTCACCTTCTTCGTAATCACTAATAATTGGTCTAAAATAACCTACTTTTGCAGTTTTACCAAGTAGCATTCTCATAAGGCCGAGAACGACCACAGACTTGCCACTATTTGGTTCCATAGTAGCAACATAAATTCCTTTACTCATTACTTAAATTTATAACGCCGCAAAGATACTGTATTACTGTCGTTTTACATGTAGCAAATGTTACTTTTTTTTGAAAATATAGTAAATTGTTCAATCGATTGAATTAATTACTGGTCTTTTGATGTAGTTAATGAAGTAAATAAGCTCTCTAAACTTGTGTTTTTTTGGTTAAGTTGAAGAATTTTTAAATCATTATCGTGCGCAAAGTCGAATACTTTCGATCGCATATCTTTTGAAGTTGTAAATGTGATTTCGTAAACAAAATCGTGAGTGTTTTCTAAATGCTTAACTTTTGGTATTTGTTTTAAGAAAGCATCTTCTACACGATAATCAAACTCAACTACTACAATTTGCTCATCACCTTTACGTAATTCTTCTAAAGCTTTATCCAACACAATTTCTCCATCATTAATAATAATAACACGATCACACATTGCTTCCACTTCTTGCATAATATGAGTAGAAAGAAAGACTGTTTTTTCTTCGCCCAGTTTTTTTATTAGTGTTCTAATTCCAATAAGTTGGTTTGGATCCAATCCTGTTGTTGGTTCATCTAGAATTAAAACATCTGGATTGTGTAAAAGGGCATTTGCAAGCCCTACACGTTGTCTAAAACCTTTAGAAAGTTGACCAATTTTTTTATTAGCTTCTATGGTTAATCCTGTTAGCTCAATAACTTCATTAATTCTGTGCTTATCAATATTGTAGATTTCAGCATTGAATTTTAAATACTCCCTTATATAAAGTTCTAAATAAAGTGGATTGTGTTCTGGTAAATAACCAATACTTTTTTGTGCATTTTTATGTTGTGAAGTAACATTAAAACCATTTACTAAAGCTTTTCCTTCAGTTGCTGAAAGGTATGTCGTTAAAATTTTCATCATGGTTGATTTTCCTGCACCATTTGGCCCTAAAAACCCAACAATCTCTGGTTTTTTTATTTCAAATGACACATTTTTTAAAGCATATTGATTCCCGTATACTTTAGAAATGTTTTCAACCTTTATAGACATAATTAAATTGTTTAGTCAAAAATAAACATTAAATAATTTAATGCACGAAATCCTATAAATTCTTTAAATCTCTTAGTGAAACAATAAAAATAACACATTAGTATTTTGATTTGAAAAAATATTATTTACATTAGCCACTCAATAATCAAGATGAATACAACAACTTATACATATTATTACTTTTTTTATTTCTTTTTTGGAAAAGAAATCGAGATGAAGTATGTGTAATTTATAAATAATAAATTTAATATGAGTCTCGATAAAAATCGAGACTTTTTTTTTA
>JABDPN010000012.1 GCA_013042715.1 Flavobacteriaceae bacterium
CTTGTGAAGTATTATTCGACATACAAAACACGAAACAATGTAAATAGCTTCTTAACGCTTATTATCTTTTTACCATTATTGCTAACAATACCTATTGGATTAATAGGTTATTTTGCTTTTGATATTATTGCTGATTTTTTATCACAAAAAAATATAATAATTCGAGATTATGTTTGGTTAATATACATTACAGCAATAGCCTTTGCATATTTTGAAGTTTTTTATTCATGGACGAAAGTGCAAATGAAAACAGTTTTCGGAAACTTTATGAAAGAAGTATTCCATCGCGCAGCTGTTATGCTTTTACTGTTTGCTTTATATTTAGAATGGCTAACTATTTATCAGTTTATTAATGCAGTTGTAGGCGTATACGTTTTACGAATGTTTATAATGAAACTTTATGCTTATTATATAA
The DNA here is from genome assembly GCA_013042715.1 of Flavobacteriaceae bacterium. Classification (GTDB taxonomy): domain Bacteria; phylum Bacteroidota; class Bacteroidia; order Flavobacteriales; family Flavobacteriaceae; genus Site-B15. Next base: position 416 of record JABDPN010000012.1, read on the forward strand.
GAAGACCAATTCTTAGATTTAACAATATTCCAAAGCTAAAGGAGGTTTTAAAGTATTCTGCTTTAATTATTATTGCTGGTTCTGTTGGAGGAATAATTTTGGAAATTGATAAGTTTATGATAGGAGAGATGCTTACCATTAATAATGTGGCTTATTATGGTGTTGCAATTTATATTGCCTCTGTTATTGGAGTGCCTTCCCGTTCTATGCATCAAATTACAAATCCTATTACAGCTAAATTTTTAAATGAGAATAACATTGAAGAACTAGGAGAACTTTACAAGAAAAGTTCGCTTAATCTTTTTATCGTCAGCGGATTTATTTTCTTGCTCATTGTTTTAAACATTAACCAATTGTATGCACTTATTAAACCAGAATACAGTATTGCACTTTATGTTGTTTTTTTTGTAAGTATAGCTAAGCTTTCAGATAGTATTCTTGGTAATAATAATGCAATATTATTTAACAGTAAATACTATAAGATTGTTCTTTTATTTGGAGTATTATTGGCTGCTCTTATTGTAGTGTTAAATTTATTTTTAATACCTAAATATGGTATTAATGGAGCAGCGTTTGCAACTTTTATATCTGTGATGATTTATAATATTTTAAAACTGGGGTTTGTATATACTAAATATAAGATTATACCATTTACTTCAAATACATTAAAGGCACTTTTACTTATCGTAATTATGAGTGGTATTTTTTATTTCTGGGAGTTAACTTTTCATCCAATACTTAATATTGTAATAAAGTCCATTATTATAACAGCTATTTATGTGTTTGTAATTTATAAAATGAGTTTTAGTGAAGAAATCACTACTCTCATAAATAAATTTTTAAAACCTAAATAAAAAGAAAATCCTGCAAGAGCTTTGAGGCTTTACCTTGCAGGATTCTAACTAACCAACCAAAATTATTAGATTCTATTTCGTTTTGAACTTCTACTTTTTGAAGGTCTAGATGCTTTAGACTTACTTGATCTCGCTTTAGATACTCTCGCTTTAGACGTTCTACTAGTTGTAGGTCGTTTTGTAACTGTAGATGTCTTTCTATTATTAGTTTTAGATACAGTTCTTTTAGGACTGTTATTTCTAGGCTTCTGTGCCTTTACATTAGGTGTTCTTGTTCTAGATATAGAAGCTTGAGTGTTTCTAGGAGTTCTGTTGTTTTTTACAGTCGTACTGCGATTAGATTTAGGAGTTCTAGTGCTTTTAACATTTTCTCTGGTTCTAGGAGTTCTTATAGTACTAGCATTTTCTCTATTAATTCTATTATTACGTGTAGAGTTTACTGTATTATTTCTAGTACGTGTTGTCGTATTTGCAGTACTTCTAGTTCTAGTATAACTTGCCAATTCGTTTCGATCTCCTCTATTAGGTCTAACTGTTCGTGTTGGCTGTTCACCTCTTGGTCCATTTTGTCTGTAACGCTCACTTCTATACGATCTTGTAGATGCTACTTTACTATTGTGACCCCTTCTGCTGTAGTTATAAGACACTCTAGGTCTATGGTTTTCTCTATAAGGTCTGTAATATGTGTATCTGTAAGGATTGTAATATTGTCTGTAAGGTCTATGGTAAAGAACACATAAGCTAACACGTGGAATTACATAGTAAGAATGCCAAGGTCTATATACATAATGTCTGTTGTAAACATTTATATATCCTGTATAATGCGAAAATACATAATGTCTGTTATAATGTACATACAATCCACCAACGCGAGAGACATAACCTCTGTTGTTGTATCGAATATGTACGTTACCAGCTTGACTTATTCTTCCGTAATAGTCGTAATAAATTGGTACATTTTCTATTTGAATAACCGCACCAAAATCGTCGTACTGAACATAAGCATCGTAACTATGTCCTGTGTTAAAACTTATGCTTACACCATTAAAGTTTGTATAAGCTGAAAAATTTGGTCCATAGCGATCTACATTAAAATCGAATTGTCCATCTGGAAATACAGCGAATTCAATTCCTTGTTCTACAAAAATGAAAGAATTGCCATATCCTCTAGCAAAGCTTGAATAATGACTTGCGTTGGTAGTTGTTGCGATAGCTGTTGTTCCTGTTAATAGGAAGCCAACTAATAAATAGACTAATTTTTTCATAATTGTAAGGTTTAAAAATTGAACTCATAATATATTTACCAAGCATCGTGCCAAAAATTATGCATGCATATTAAATGATGTTGAAAACTTAAAGATTAATATACTTTGTAGGCTTAAAATAAGGGTTAAAATCACCTAACTTAGTTTAACAGGATTAAGACAAAAACAAATAAGTTAGTTGTATCAATTTTTTAGTAAAACATTACCTTTTGATTATATA
>JABDPN010000022.1 GCA_013042715.1 Flavobacteriaceae bacterium
AAGAATCTGGAAAAGCAGTATTTACATTTTTTAAAATAAAGTCTCCCAGTGAAAAACTACTAACTTTTGAACGCTTTCCGTAAACACTTCCACTTAATCCTCTTCCTAAAAAGTCCTGAAAATGAACTTTAGGTACTTCTATAGAATAATCTTTATCTTCAAATAACCAAAGTGCATCGCTTCCTCCAGAATCAATTAACAATTTTACAGGTATGCTTTTGTTATTTAAACTGACAACACCTTCTATATATGGTTTATTATTATGAAATTCTAAATCGAACACTTCACAATTTCTACAATTTTTAAAAGTGTAATATTTTGGTTCATTAATTCTAATAAACTTTTTAGAATAATTTATTTCAACAACAAAATTCTTTAAAAAATCATAACCAATTATACCATGTATGGGGACTCCAAGTTTTGGAGCGAAATTTAAAGCAGGATCGTAAATTGCATATAATTCCTGATTTAAATTAACTGCATTACCTATTTTAAATACATTATTTTTAGATTTAATAGCTTCTATTGTTTCTCCATCTCCTAAACCTCTTATGCTAATTATTTCAGTTTCTTTAATGTGAAGTTCTTCAGTGAAATTAACGAGATTAAAAATAATTGGTTTACTTACACCAGTATCTAGTAAAAATGATAATTCTACACCATTAATTTCAACTGGAAATACAATTAAATTATTAATAAGTTGAAATTTAATTTTATCATCTTTACCATTATCCAATACAAACTCATTCTGAGAATAAATATTAAGTGTACAGGCTAATAAAAAGAAAATAAAAATTATGCGTTTAACCATATTTATAAAGGCTTAATGTAATTTACAAATCTTTTAGTTAAATAATCTATAAACCCATTTATTTTAAAGAAAATTTAAGAATATTTTTGCAAATTTGCATAACTAAACACACACTCATGCCAACGATATCTAATAAAGGAAAAGCGATGCCTCAATCGCCTATTAGAAAACTAGTTCCATATGCTGAAGATGCTAAAAAAAGAGGAATTGAAGTTTTTCATTTAAACATTGGACAGCCAGATATAAAAACACCTAAAATTGCACTTGATGCTGTAAAAAACAATACATTAGATGTAGTAGCATATAGTAGAAGTGAAGGTTCTGAAGAATACAGAACAAAAATTGCAGCGTATTATGCAAAAAACAATATAAATGTTAATGCAAATCAAATAATTGTTACAACTGGAGGAAGTGAAGCTTTACTTTTTACTTTTGGTAGTATTATGGATGAAGGTGACGAAGTAATAATTACGGAACCTTTTTACGCGAACTACAATGGGTTTTCAACCGCTTCAGGTGTAAAGGTTATTCCAGTTATTTCTAAAATAGAGAATAATTTTGCTTTGCCTCCAATAGAAGATTTTGAAAAACTTATTACTTCAAAAACTAAAGCAATTTTAATATGTAATCCTGGAAATCCAACTGGTTATTTATATAGTAGAGAAGAAATTAAAAAACTTGCTAAAATTGCTAAAAAACATGATTTGTTTTTAATAGCAGATGAAGTATATCGTGAGTTTGCTTATGATGGCACAGATCATTACTCTGTTATGCAGGAAGAAGGTCTAGATAACAATGCAATAATGATAGATTCTGTATCTAAACGTTATAGCATGTGTGGCGCAAGAATAGGCTGTATAGTTTCTAGAAACAAACAAGTTATAGACACAGCATTAAAATTTGCTCAAGCCAGATTATCACCTCCAACATATGCCCAAATTGCAAGTGAAGCTGCTTTAGAGACTCCTCAAAGTTATTTTGATGATGTAAAAAAAGAATATGTAGAACGAAGAAATATACTTGTTTCTGAACTAGAAAAAATTGAAGGTGTAAAAGTTGCAAACCCTAAAGGTGCTTTTTATTGTATTGCAGAATTACCTGTTGAAGATGCCGATGATTTTGCACAATGGTTATTAGAAAAATTTAACTTAAATGGTCAAACAATTATGGTTGCACCAGCTGCTGGATTTTACTCAACTCCTGGGTTAGGAAAAAACCAAGTTAGGATTGCATACGTACTTAAAAAAGAAGACTTAATAGCTTCAGTAAATATTTTAGAAGCTGCTCTAAAGGAATACAAC
>JABDPN010000026.1 GCA_013042715.1 Flavobacteriaceae bacterium
AAAAGGACCTTACGTTCATTATAAATTAGAAAGAAAAGTAGCTGCAAATGTTGAAGCTAACAAAAAAACAGTTATCAAAACTTGGTCAAGAGCAAGTATGATTACTCCAGATTTTGTAGGGCAAACAATTGCAGTTCACAATGGCAGACAATTTGTACCAGTTTATGTAACTGAAAACATGGTAGGTCATAAATTAGGAGAATTTTCACCAACAAGATCTTTTAGAGGTCATGCAGGTGCTAAAAATAAAGGTAAAAAATAAGAGCTATGGGAAGTCGTAAAAAACAAATGGCAGACGCTATTAAGGAAGGTAAAAAGCAAGTTGCTTTTGCTAAGCTTAATAACTGTCCTACGTCACCAAGAAAAATGCGTTTAGTAGCCGCTTTACTAAGAGGTGAAAAGGTAGAAAAAGCACTTAATATCTTAAAGTTTAGTCAAAAAGAAGCTTCAAATCGTTTAGAGAAGCTGCTTTTATCAGCAATAGCTAACTGGCAAGCAAAAAATGAAGAAGCAGATATTGTAGATGCAGATTTATTTATTAAAGAGATAAGAGTTGATGGCGGATCGATGTTAAAAAGATTACGTCCAGCACCTCAAGGTCGTGCGCACAGAATTAGAAAAAGATCTAATCACGTAACAGTTGTGATTGGAGCTAATAATAACACACAAAGCTAAGATAAATAGTATGGGACAAAAAACAAATCCAATTGGAAATCGCTTAGGAATTATCAGAGGATGGGAATCTAACTGGTACGGAGGAAACGATTATGGAGATAAACTTGCTGAGGACGACAAAATCAGAAAGTATATCTATGCTCGTTTATCAAAAGCTAGTGTTTCAAGAGTAATCATTGAGAGAACTTTAAAACTTGTAACCGTTACTATCACTACTGCTCGTCCTGGTATTATCATCGGGAAAGGTGGACAAGAGGTAGACAAATTAAAAGAAGAGCTCAAAAAGATTACTGGTAAAGAAGTTCAATTAAACATCTTTGAGATTAAGCGTCCAGAATTAGACGCATATCTTGTGGCATCAAGTGTTGCTCGTCAAATTGAAAATCGTATTTCATACAAACGTGCAATAAAAATGGCTATTGCTGCATCTATGCGAATGAATGCTGAAGGGATTAAAATACAGATTAGTGGACGTTTAAATGGAGCAGAAATGGCACGTAGTGAACACTACAAAGATGGAAGAATTCCTTTATCGACATTTAGAGCCGACATAGACTATGCTTTAGTAGAAGCTCATACCACTTATGGTAGACTAGGTATTAAAGTATGGATCATGAAAGGTGAAGTTTATGGTAAAAGAGAACTTTCTCCACTTGTTGGTTTATCTAAGAAGCAAGGAAAAGGTGGACGTGGAGGAAATAAATCACGTCGTAGAAAGTAATTTTTTAAACAAAAGAAAAAATGTTACAACCTAAAAGAACAAAATTTCGTAAGGTTCAAAAAGGACGAATGAAAGGTAACTCTGGAAGAGGAAATCAACTTTCTAACGGAATGTTTGGTATAAAATCTCTAGATTCAGTTTTTATCACATCACGTCAAATTGAAGCAGCTCGTGTTGCAGCAACGCGTTATATGAAAAGAGAAGGACAACTATGGATAAAAATATTTCCTGACAAACCAATTACTAAAAAACCTCTTGAGGTTCGTATGGGTAAAGGTAAAGGTGCAGTAGAATATTATGTAGCTGTAGTTAAACCAGGAAGAATATTATTTGAAATTGGAGGTGTGCCTTTAGATATAGCTAAAGAAGCATTACGTCTAGCAGCTCAAAAACTTCCAGTGAAAACTAAGTTTGTTATAGCTAGAGATTACGAAGCTTAATTTATTGATATTATGAAACAATCAGAAATTAAAGAACTATCTACAGCTGAGTTACAAGAGAAACTTGGTGAGACAAAAAAGAGTTACGCAGACCTACAATTGGCTCATGCAGTATCTCCACTAGAAAATCCAATTCAGTTACGTACTGTAAGACGTACAATAGCAAGAATTGCAACAGAGTTAACTAAAAGAGAATTACAATAATTCTGCTGAAAGATGGAAAAAAGAAATTTAAGAAAAGAACGTATAGGAGTTGTTACAAGTAACAAAATGCAGAAATCAATAGTTGTTTCTGAAGTTAAAAAAGTAAAACATCCTATGTATGGAAAATTCGTGTTAAAAACTAAGAAATATGTTGCGCACGATGAACAAAACGACTGTAACGAAGGAGATACTGTAAAGATCATGGAAACAAGACCTTTAAGTAAATCAAAGTGTTGGAGATTAGTAGAAATAATTGAAAGAGCGAAGTAATTATGGTACAACAAGAATCAAGATTAAAAGTAGCTGACAATACAGGAGCAAAAGAAGTATTGACTATTCGTGTACTAGGTGGTACAAAAAGAAGATACGCTTCTGTTGGAGATAAAATAGTTGTTTCTATTAAAGAAGCAACTCCAAATGGTACTGTTAAAAAAGGATCAGTTTCAACTGCTGTTGTAGTTCGTACTGTAAAAGAAGTAAGAAGAACAGATGGTTCTTACATCAGATTTGACGATAATGCATGTGTATTATTAGACGCAAATGGTGAGATGAAAGGAACACGTGTTTTTGGTCCTGTTGGAAGAGAGCTTCGTGATAAACAATACATGAAAATTGTATCATTAGCACCTGAGGTGCTTTAAATTGTTAGAATTTAAGATGGGAAAGCTTAAAATAAAATCAGGAGATACAGTAAGAGTTATTGCTGGAGATCATAGAGGATCCGAAGGGAAAATTCTTAAAGTATTCAAAGATAAGAACAAAGCGATTGTAGAAGGTGTTAATATGGTTAAAAAACATATGAAACCTAGCGCACAAAATCCTCAAGGAGGAATCGTTGAAAAAGAAGCTTCTATTAATATATCTAATTTATCATTGTTAACTTCAAATGGAGAAACAACTAAAGTAGGTATTAGAATAGAAGGAGATAAGAAAGTAAGATTTGCAAAAAAATCTAATGAAGTAATTTAGTAGTTATGACTTATATTCCAAGATTAAAACAAGAGTACAAAGACAAAGTAATGTCTGCTCTAATAGAAGAATTCGGTTATAAAAATGTAATGCAAGTTCCAAAACTTCAAAAGATAGTAATATCTAGAGGAGTAGGTGATGCAGTAGCAGACAAGAAATTAATTGATTATGCTGTCGATGAAATGACTATTATTTCAGGACAAAAAGCAGTATCTACAATTTCTAAAAAAGATGTTGCATCATTCAAATTACGTAAAGGTATGCCTATTGGTGCAAAAGTAACTTTACGAGGTGAACGAATGTATGAG
>JABDPN010000032.1 GCA_013042715.1 Flavobacteriaceae bacterium
CTCCAGATGTTAGGCTTAAACTCCCATTATCTGCATTAGTTACTATACCTCCAAAAGTTCCTGTAATAACACCTGCAGTATTTTCAGTAATGTTAGATGTAAAATCATCAAATCCACTTGTATCTGGATAAAGTGTGGAAGTTAAGGTTAAATAGAAAGTACTATTAATAATATCTACTCCTGTTGCTCCTGGAGCAACTTCAAAATAGATTTCATAACTTCCTGCTCCATTTGCAGAACTGTTTCCAGTAACTTTTAGCATTCCTCCTTCTTCAACTACACTAATAATATCAAACTCTATAGGAAGTGTTCCTGCTGTTAAAGTTATAGATCCTTGAGAAGAAGATTGAGTACAATCACCTAGATCATTAATAATGGTTTGAATAGTACCATCGTCTCCACAAGCATCAATTTTGTTTTGTAAAGCTGTTTTGTAGGCGTTACATAATTGTGTGTAATTATCATCATTTGCATTATTAAACTCGGTTTCTGCTCCATCAACTTCAGCTGTAGCTGCATCACAATCATCTTGTTGATTAACACCTTCACAACTTCCTAAGCTAGTTACTAAAGTTTGTAACGAACCGTCTTCATCTCCACAAGCTATAATTTGTGCTTCTAGTGCATTTTTATAAGCAACACATAATTGGGTATAGTTTGAATCAGATTCCGAAACTAATGCAAAATTAGTAGCAGCCTCAATTGTATTTAAAATGGCTTGTTCACAAGAAATATTATCATCTGTTCCAAAATCGCCTTCTAATGGCTCATTCTCACATGTAAAAGCAGATAGTATAATAATACTGCTTAAAAGGATTAATTTTTTCATTTTATAGTAAAATTGGATTTGTAAAGTTATTGAAATTAATTAACATATTTGTTTCCTTCAATAGTGCTCAGAATAACAAAAGAAATAAGAAAAAATATAGCTAAAAATAACACAGATAGTTGCATGGAACCTGTTATAGATATTAACAATCCAAAAACACTCATTCCCAAGACAATAGCAATTTTCTCTGTAACATCAAAAAAACTAAAAAAGGTTGCGTGGTCTTCTGTTTCTGGTAACAATTTTGAGTAAGTAGAACGCGCTAAAGATTGCGTTGCACCTAGAACTAAACCTAAAATTCCTCCCATTATATAGAAATAAATATCTACACGTTCTAAATCTTTATCTAGCATATAAGCAATAAAACAAACCACACACCAAATAGCAAGTGTAATTTTAAGAGCAGTTAAGTTACCTAACTTGTTTGATAATCTTGAAAACAAAAAGGCTCCAGCAATGGCTACAATTTGTACTAACATAATGGTCATAATTAAATTAGTTGTTGGTAATCCTAATTCTTCGCTTCCAAATATACCAGCCATCAATACTATGGTTTGTACACCAACACTAAAAAAGAAAAATGAAAATAAAAATCGTTTTAAAGCTCTATGTTTTACTATTTCTTTAGCTACTTTCTTAAGTTCTCTAAATCCTTTCCATATATAATCCTTTTCTGGTTTATGCCCATAAACATTATTTGGTAATCTGCTATACGTAATTTGAGCAAAACCAAGCCACCACAAACCTACAAGTACAAATGTTATTCTAGAACCATATGCTTCATCTAAATATCCAAAAACATTTGTTTGTATTAAAACCAAACTCAAAATCATGAGTATAACAGATCCTGTGTAACCAAACATAAAACCTCTTGCACTAACATTGTCTTGCTGTTCTGGATAAGCTATTTCAGGAAGATATGCATTATAAAAAACGATACTTCCCCAAAACCCTACACTTGCTGTTATAGTAAATACTATTGCAACCCAAAGTGTAGATTGATCTTTAAAAAAGAATAAACTCATAACAGATAATGAGCCAAGTAAACAAAATGCCTTTAAAAACTTTAGTTTATTTCCTGTATAATCTGCAATACCTGAAAGAATTGGAGATATGAATGCTACGATTAAAAATGAAAATGCTAAGGTATAATCATATAAAGTTGTTGGAGTCCATTGTGTTCCTAAAAAGGTGATTTCACCATCTATATCAGCAAAAGATGATGTCATTCCACTATAATAAATAGGAAACACAGCAGTACTAATAACTAATGAATAAACAGAGTTTGCCCAATCGTAAAAAGCCCAAGCATTTAAAAGTCTGATATTTCCTTTTTCAAGTTTATTCATTACGTACAATAGTTTTTAATTTTGGCACTCTAAATAACATTATAATTCCTAGTAAAAAGAAAATACAAAGGAAAAATATAGCATTTCGCATTGTTCCAGTAATCTGGTCTATAGTCCCATAAATAAGCATGCCTAAAACAATACCTACTTTTTCTGTAACATCATAAAAACTAAAATATGAAGTTGTATCCTTTGTTTTAGGTAATAATTTTGAATATGTTGAACGTGATAGAGCTTGAACACCACCCATTACAAATCCTACAAT
>JABDPN010000036.1 GCA_013042715.1 Flavobacteriaceae bacterium
GTTATCTATAATCTTTTCGATGAATATTGTCCGGAATCAAAAGTCTCATCAATGGCAAGAACAACAGGTTATACAGCAACCGCTGCTGCAAATATGTTTTTAGATGGACTATTTAATGAAAAAGGAATTTCCCCACCAGAATTAGTTGGTAGATATGAAGCTTGTTTTAATTACTTCATGAAATACCTGGAAGAACGTAATGTTAATTATACAAGAACTTCAAGAGAAATAAAATGACTTTAAAAGAAAAATTAATAAGTAAATGCAATGACTTTGCATTGGAAAGAAAAAGTCATATCGATACTCAAATAGAAGAGATTAATGAAGCTTTATTTGAAGAAATTAAGTCTACTGCTGGAGATAAACACGAAACAGGAAGAGCTATGTTGCAAATGGAACGAGAAAAAGTAGGCAATCAATTTAAAGAAGTGGAAGAGATGATTAAAACACTCCGTAAAGTTGATATTTCATCACCTTCAAGCATTGTGCATTTAGGAAGTATTGTCTTTACTTCAAAGGCTAATTATTTTATTGCAATTAGTGCTGGACAAATAAAAATTGGTAATGAAGAATTTTACGCGATTTCTTCAAGTACACCAATTGGTAAAATATTAATGTCTAAAGCTGTTGGAGACGAAGTTGTTTTTAGGGATCAAAAGTTTATTATAGAAAAAATAATGTAAAATTTAGCTTACATATTTTAGACTAACGACACTTCCCTTTTTAATAGAACAAGGATGATTAAAGAAGATTTTTCTACTGTTAAGTTCGGCTTCTATTAAATAATAACTTCCTTTAAAAAACGAATTTATTACAGTTACTTTTAATCTAGAAGACCTCACTTTTTTTAGTTGATGAGAGTAAACAATTACTTCCTTATCATTTTTATTTAAAAGCAATTCAGAAGTCAACAATATGGAGTACTCTTCAAAAAAAGAAGCGATTAATGGAGTTTTAGGATTTTTGTAAAGCGCTTGAGGAGTTTCGTTTGCTATAACTTTTCCTTCATGTAAAACCACAATTTTGTTTGCAAAAGGTAATGCATCTTCTTTATCGTGAGTTGCAACAATACAAGTTATATTTTGCGTTTTTAAATACGTAAAAACGCTACGTCTTAGGGATTGTTTTTTGAAATTATCGATATGACTAAATGGCTCGTCTAATAATACTATTTCAGGCTTTTTAGCCAAAGCTCTTGCTAATGCGACACGTTGTTTTTGCCCACCACTTAAATACTGGACTTTTGTTTTAGCATAATCTTTTAATTCAACGACGTCTAAAAGTTCGTTAATGCGACCTTGTCGATTATCTAATAATCGTGATAAATGTCTTCCAATATTGTCCTCAACAGAAATAAAAGGCTCTAAATCGAATTCTTGAGCAACATATTTCATGAAATCATAACCTACAATAAGATTGTGTTTTGGGCCTAAAATTGGACTGTCTTTCCAAAATATTTCTCCATCTTGCAAATCCATTTCACCATAAATAAGTTTTAACAAAGTGCTTTTTCCAGAGCCACTTTCTCCAATTATTGAGATATGTTCTCCTTGATTTGCATGAAAACTTACATTATTAATAATGATGTCTTTATGGTATTTAAAAAAAATGTTTTTTACATCTAGCATATTAATTTAAAATAGAATAAAAAAATTCGCCCAATTTGGGCGAATTTTCAATCTTTATAAAAGCTGTTAACCTTTTATCTTTTCCTTTGTTTTACTTGGTAATACATCGTAACCCATGTTATATAATGTAAAGCCAAAAATATCTGCATACTGCTCAATGGTTTTGCTTACAGGAGTTCCTGCTCCATGACCAGCATCAGTTTCAATTCTTATAAGGGTTGGATTGTTTCCTGTTTGTTTTGCTTGAAGTTCTGCAGCAAATTTAAAGCTATGCGCAGGAACCACTCTATCATCATGATCACCTGTTGTTACAAGAGTTGCAGGATATTCAACACCTTCTTTTACATTATGTACAGGCGAATAACCTTTAATGTATTCGAACATTTCTTTGCTTTGTTCAGAAGTTCCATAATCGTATGCCCAACCAGCTCCAGCAGTAAACGTATGATAACGCAGCATATCTAATACTCCAACAGCAGGTAATGCTACTTGCTTTAAATCTGGACGTTGCGTCATTGTAGCACCAACCAGTAAACCTCCGTTAGAACCGCCTCTAATAGCTAAATAATCTGAGGAGGTATAATTGTTAGCTATTAGGTAT
>JABDPN010000038.1 GCA_013042715.1 Flavobacteriaceae bacterium
ATTGTACAGAGTACAGATGTCTTCCTACATCAAGATGCATACCTCTGTATTTAAATTGAGGAGCATCATCAATTATAATTGAAGGTATAATAACTTTATCTTTATTGTAAGTTCCATTTTCAAATTCAATAGGTAATAATTGCCTTAATGATTGTACAGCATAAAAAGCACCTTGATCTGTAGCAGATTTTATTTCAATTTTCGAAGGTTTGATTTCAAGTTTATAAGCTTCTGGTTTTGTGATGGATATGTCTTTTGTAAATTGAATTTTTTTTTCTAAAGTTTTGTTTGCAAATTTTATGTTGGATCCAGATTCAATATAATTTTTAAGATAAAGTGCTGAGACTTTAAGGCTACTATCAAATTCTAGGCTTAGTTTAGAATTTAAAACAAAATTTCCTTTTAATGATTTTACATTAAGAGGTTTTGGTATAATGGTATTTTCAAAAACTACAAGGTTTTCATATTTACACGTGAATAAAATGCTGATAAAAACTGAAAGAAGTAATATTCTCTTGAAGCTCATTTTAGTATATTAGGAGCATTAAATATAAGACAATCCATTTACATTTTAGATGAAAATTAAAGAACAAATTGAAGCTTTAAGAGAAGAATTAAGGCAACATAATTATAATTATTACATTTTAGATAAACCAACGATTTCTGATTATGAATTCGATATAAAGCTTAAGAAGTTACAAGAATTAGAAGCAAAACATCCAGAATTTTACGATCCAAATTCACCAACTTTAAGAGTAGGAGGAGAAGTTACCAAGAATTTTATAACAGTTGTTCATGAACACAGAATGTACTCTTTGGACAATTCTTACAGCAAAGAAGATTTACTAGATTGGGAAAAGCGTATAAAAAAACTGGTTGATGGAGATATTCTTTATACATGCGAACTTAAATACGATGGAGCATCTATTAGTTTAACTTACGAGAACGGAAATTTATTGCGAGCTGTTACTCGTGGTGATGGTTTCCAAGGTGATGACGTTACTGCAAATGTAAAAACCATTAAATCTGTACCTTTAAAATTAAAGGGAAACTATCCTCAAAAATTTGATATTCGTGGTGAAATTGTATTGCCTTGGGATGGTTTTAATAAAATGAACGAAGAACGTATTGAAATAGGAGAAGAGCCATATAGAAACCCAAGGAATACAGCTTCTGGAAGCTTGAAACTGCAAGATAGTGCTAAAGTATCAAAACGTCCATTGGAATGTTTGCTATACAACTTAACAGGAACTAATTTAAATGTAAATACACAAATAAAAAGTCTTGAAAAAGCAAGAGAATGGGGTTTTAAAGTACCAAATGAAGCAAAACTTGCTAAATCTATAGACGAAGTCTTAGAATTTGTAAATTATTGGGATATCCATCGGCATGATTTACCTTATGAGACAGATGGTATTGTTGTAAAAGTCAATAATCTACAACAACAAGAAGAATTAGGCTATACTGCAAAAGCACCACGATGGGCTATGGCATATAAATTTAAAGCGGAACAAGTTTCTTCGCAATTAAACAGTATTTCTTATCAAGTAGGTAGAACAGGAGCTATAACTCCAGTTGCCAATCTGGAACCAGTAGAATTAGCAGGAACAATTGTGAAACGTGCTTCTTTGCATAATGCAGACCAAATTGAAAAATTAGATATTAGAGTTCGTGATAAGGTTTTTGTAGAAAAAGGGGGTGAAATTATTCCTAAAATAATTGCAGTAGATTTAACTAAACGACCAAAGGACTCTCAACCTACTAAATATATAACACAATGTCCAATATGTGAAACAAAATTGGTTAGAAAAGAAGGTGAAGCCCAGCATTATTGTCCAAACTTTAACGGTTGTAAACCACAAATAATTGGTAGAATTCAGCATTATATATCCAGAAAGGCCATGGATATTGAAGGTTTAGGAGGTGAGACTGTTGCATTATTGGTAAATAAAGGGTTGATTAATAATTATTCAGACTTATATGAATTAACCAAGAAACAAGTTATTCCTTTAGAAAGAATGGCAGAAAAAAGTGCAGATAATCTTATTAATGGAATTAAACAATCTAAACAAATTCCTTTTGAACGTGTATTATATGCTTTAGGTATTAGATATGTAGGAGAAACGGTTGCCAAGAAGTTAGCAAAACATTATAAATCAATTGATGCATTGTCTTTTACTTCTATTGAAGATTTAGTTAATGTAGACGAAATTGGTGAAAAAATAGCAGAAAGTGTTGTAGATTTTTTTAGTTCCCAAGAAAACTATAGAATTATTAGTAGACTAAAACAGTTTGGTATACAAATGGAGTTGTCTGCAGAAGTTTTAGCAAACCATACTAATAAACTTGATGGAAAATCTTTTGTAGTTTCAGGGGTGTTTGTAGAAATTTCAAGAAATGAACTTAAAAAACTCATAGAAGATAATGGTGGAAAAGTTTCTTCTTCAATTTCTTCAAAAACTTCATATGTTGTTGCTGGAGATAAAATGGGTCCTAGTAAAAAGACAAAAGCAGAAAGTTTAAATGTCCCAATAATTACCGAACAAGATTTCTTAAAATTAATTAGCTAAATAATGAAAAATGACAATTTTATCGATAAAATGTACTTTTTTTCGGTTTAATTGCAAATTTATATTATATTTGTCATATTAATAAGGGATTAATTAATGCGAAAATCAACCATCTTAATTGGCATTGTTGTCATATTAGCTGTCATATTTCTTGGCTTACAAGTTTTTGAACAATTGTCTATATCATACAAAGTTAGACCATTTATACTCCCTTTATTAACTTTGGCTTATGTATTTAAATATAAAGACTCACAAAGTTTTTTCTTCTTATTCTTATTATTTTTCTCTATTGCAGAGTTATTAAGTGGTATAATATATTTTGACGCAGAAAATATAACATTAGATAATTTTCAATATTATACAGGTAATATTTGCCTGATTTTAGCATATATTTTTCTTATACTTGAAATTTACAAAACTTTAAAATTTAAAGAGGTATTAAAGTTGTATCCAATACATATATTAATTCTACTTGCATTAGATGTGTATTGTATTGTGTTAGTCTCTAAGATTTCTATCAATAGTGGTTTTATGGAGTATAATATTGAATATATAATTGAAGTTGTATACAATTGTTGTATTATGTTATTATTGACAATAGCTCTTATTAATTATTTACATAACGATTCAAATAAATCTATGAGTTTGTTAATTGCATCGATTTGTTTGTTGTTCTCTGAAGTTATTCAAGTAGCTTTTTATTATGTTAAATACATGTTTTTTTTAGAAATAATATCAAGTATATTACTCGTTACTGCATTTTCAATACTATTTGTTCAGGCAAAATTAAATTATGCTGATGCTAAGAAGTTTAAAACTTTAGATAAGCTCGAAGCTTAATTCTTCCATTTTAAAAATGGCATCTGTTTTTTGTAATACACTAAAATAATTAATGCTAGTAAAAATGTTACTAGAGCAGTTATAAATAGTATTCCTCCATCATCTTTTACTTCAATTCCTAAACGTGTTAGATGAAAAAATAGTGCACCACTAATTACACTTAAAGTTAAACCTGCACCAATCCAAATTGTTCTTGGAATAAGGATTAATAATCCAGCTATAAGTTCAATAATACCAATACCAATTCGTCCATAAGGTTCTAAGCCAAGTGTTTGGAAGATATATACACTATCTTCATGAGCTGTGAATTTAAAACGTAAAGTTTGAATAAGAATTACTGCCACAATAATTCTTAAAATAAGAAAGAGTTTCTTTTGCATTATTATTTGTTTAGAATGATAATGCATTAGACGTAATTAAATGGTATCCTTACTAAACGATTATAGAAGTGCCTTTTGCAGATGCATTTTTATTAGAATCAAAATAAAAATCTATTCTACCTAGATACAAGCCATAACAGCCAACTTGATTAACTAGGACATTCTTCTCAACACTGTTTTTTTCTACAGTTGGTTTTGGTAAAAAAGTATGTGTATGACCTCCAATTATTAAATCGATGTCTTTAGTAGCACGAGCTACCACTAGATCTGAAGCTTTTTCAGGTGAGTTCTTGTAGTAATATCCCAAATGTGATAAGCAAATAACTAAATCACATTGTTCTTGTTCTTTTAGAATTCTACTCATGTCTTGAGCAATTTCTATAGGATCTAGATATTTTGTTTCCTTATATAAATCTTTAATAACTAAGCCATTTAGCTCAATTCCTAGACCAAATACACCAATCTTAATTCCATCTTTAACAAATATCTTATAAGGTTTAACATGAGTATCCATTACAGTATTTGAGAAATCATAATTAGCTGAAATAAAATTGAATTTAGCATGTGGCAATTGTGAAAAAAGACCTTCTATACCATTATCAAAATCATGATTACCAATGGTTGCTGCATCGTATTTTAACATGCTCATAAGTTTAAACTCCAATTCACCGCCATAATAGTTAAAATATGGTGTGCCTTGAAATATATCTCCAGCATCTAAAAGTAATGTATTAGGATTTTCCTTTCTTATCCTTTCTACTAAACTTGCCCTTCTTGCAACACCACCTTTATTTGCATTTCTACCATCATCTGGACCAAATGGATCTATATGGCTATGAACATCGTTAGTATGTAAAATGGTTATTTTTTTTGTTGTTGGACTGGAAAACGATTGTAAACCTAAACCTCCTAAACTTACGAGTGCTGAAGTTGCTGCTGTTTGTTGTATAAATTCCCGTCTTTTCATGTTTATAGGTTTAGTTTAATTTTGTAAATCTGTCGTCAATAGTAGGTTTAAGCGTGTCATTCTTCTTAAAATAATCAATTAGAACATTTCTAATTTTGTAATTTAAAATATGTAAACTGTCACTCTTTTTAAAAAATGCCATTCTGTCTCCACCATTATACAAATAATCGTTTGTTGCAACGTAATAAACCTTGTCGTCTTTTATTGGTAAATTATTTATTGTTGCATCAATAAGATTATATTCTTGATCTAATTTTAACTTTAATCCAGAAATTGGATGTGCTCTTTTCGCTTTTTGGAGATAAACAATAAGTTTTTTAACATGGATCCCTTCAAGTTCAGCAATAACAACACTGTTTTCAAAAGGCATAATTTGATAAGCTGTTCTTATTGTAACATTACCTTTAGATAATATAGAACGTATGCCACCATGATTTAAAAGTACCATGTCTATGTAGTTTCCAGTTCTTTTATAGAAAATAGGATTGCTTTCTTGTAAAACTGCATCTGCCATTAAATTACCAATAGCAGTATTTAATTCACCATCTCTTTTACTGAAGGTATCTACAGAATACGATAATACACTATCTAAATTCTTATTAACATGCTCTCTATATGGTTTAATAAAGTCTTCAACCTTTTGGTCGCTAGCTAGTGAGTCGTTTATCTCTAACCTCGAACCTTCTATTCGAGTAAGAGACACCTCTTTTTTACATGAAAAACTAAAAATAAAAAAGAAGCAAATAATTAAATTCTTACAAGACATTTTGTGTGTTTTTTTTAATAGCAATGTACTGTTGGTTTTATTACATTTGCATAGATAATAAAGATAAATGTTTTTAAAACGATTTAAAGATAAATCTAACCAAAAATATATTAACAACGTATTAAATTCTCGCATTTCAAATGTAAAGAATAAAAGAATTAATTCTGTTGGGATTTTATTTAATCTTGCTGAATTTAGTGACTACGATGTTTTTAAAAAATTCATCAAATCACTTAACGTTAAAGACAACAAAGTTAAATTTATAGCATATATTGAAGATGAAAAAGATACTTTAAATTCTTGGGATTCTTACTACTATGAAAAAGATTTTGGATGGAAAGGAAAAGTAAATAACATAGAACTTCAAGAGTTTATTAATACAAAATTTGATTTATTAATAAGCTATTATACAGTAAATCGTTACGAATTAAATATCGTTACTGCATTATCTAAAGCAAATTTTAAAGTTGGAATTGCAATTCACGATGAAAGATTAAACGATTTTATAGTTAAAGTAAAACCAAATGAATTTGTAACATTTATAACAGAACTAAAAAAATATTTTAAAGTATTAAACATCATATGAAACAATTAATAGGAACTGGAGTTGCATTAGTAACACCTTTTAATGATGATCTTACAGTAGATCATAAGGCTTTAGCAAATATTGTAAATTATAATATTGAAAATGGTACAGACTATTTAGTAATTAGTGGAACAACAGGAGAAAGTGTCACTATTACTAAACAAGAAAAATATGACATTATTCAAACTATTGCTAAAGCTAACGATGCAAGACTACCTTTGGTTTTAGGTATTGGAGGAAACAATACGGCAGCTGTTATAGAAGAGATAAAATCTACAGATTTATCAAATTTTACAGCTATTTTATCTGTTTCGCCATATTATAGCAAACCAACTCAAGAAGGTTTGTACCAGCATTTTAAGGCTATTTCTGAAGCATGTCCAATTCCTATTATATTATACAATGTACCTGGTCGAACATCAAAAAATATGGAGCCAGCAACAACATTACGATTAGCAAATGATTTTAAAAATATAGTAGCTGTAAAAGAAGCAGGAAATAATGTGCAGCAATATTTAGAATTATTAAGAGATAAACCTAAAGATTTTCATATCATTTCAGGTGATGACGATTTAGCTTTAGGTGTTGTTTTAGCTGGTGGTTCTGGAGTAATTTCTGTAATTGGTCAAGCACTTCCTAAAGCTTTTTCTAAAATGATAAACTTTGGTTTAGAAGGTAAACAAGATAAAGCTTACAAGTTACATTACAGTATGATGAATATTGTTAACTATATATTTGAAGAAAATAATCCAGCAGGAATTAAATCAGTTTTGTCAACTTTAGGTCTATGTAAAAAAAACGTGAGGTTACCATTAGTTGAAGCTACTGCTGCATTATCAGGAAAAATTGAAGATTTCATTAAAAACTTTAATAGTTAAAAATACCTTAAACATATTTTATTAAAAAATTAAGCTTTTACATTAGCATTAATATAAGTTTTTATTATCGGTAGTAATTACCTATTTTTGCATGCTGTTAAAAAATTATGAAAAAACTCCTTTATTTATTATTAATAATAGTTTTAGGCTCTTGTAGCGAATATCAAAAGGTTTTAAAATCTGAAAGTCTACAAGAGAAATTTGAAATGGGGACAGAGCTTTACGATGCAGAGAAGTATCCTAAAGCAAACAGACTATTTATGGATTTAGTCCCTAAGTACAGAGGAAAGCCACAAGCCGAAAAATTAATGTACATGTATAGTAAAACCTTTTATTACATGAAGGATTACTATACAGCAAATTATCAAATGGAGCGTTTTGTTAGCTCATATCCTAAGAGCGAAAAGAAGGAAGAGTTAGCATTTTTAGGAGCAAAGAGTTACTATAACATCTCTCCAGCATATTCTAAAGATCAAAAGGAAACAATTGAGGCTATTGATAAAATGCAAGCTTTTATCAACCAATACCCAAGTTCTGAGTATTTAGAAGAAGCCAATGCAATTGTTAAAGAATTAGATTTTAAACTTGAAAAGAAAGCTTACGATATAGCAAAACAATATAACACAATATCAGACTATCAGGCTTCAATAAAGGCATTCGATAATTTTCTTTTAGATTATCCAGGAAGTCAGCTAAGAGAACAAGCGCATTTCTATAGATTTGATGCAGCATACCAATTAGCTATTAATAGTGTAGAATGGAAAAAAGAACAGCGTATTATTAAAGCAATTTCGTATTTTAACACTTTTAAACGCTATTTTCCAGAATCAAAGTTTCTTGAAGAGGCTAGTTCTATAGAAACCGAATTGAACGAATTATTAAAACAGTATCAAATTAAAAGTTAACAATTATAAAGATGGATTTAAAAAAAGTAGATGCTCCAACAACAACGGAAACTTACAACAGAAATGAAATTGATGCGCCAACAGAAAATATCTATGAGGCAATTTCAATTATTTCTCGTAGAGCAGAGCAGATTAATACAGACATCAGAAAAGAACTTATAGACAAGTTAGAAGAATTTGCAACTTATAACGACAGTCTAGAGGAAATCTTCGAAAATAAAGAGCAAATAGAAGTTTCTAAATTTTACGAAAGATTACCTAAACCACACGCTTTGGCTATTCAAGAATGGTTAAACGATAAAATTTACTTCAGAAACACAGAAGACGAAGAGGCTTAATATATGTCTATTCTAAGGGGCAAAAACATTCTATTAGGTATTACTGCAGGTATTGCAGCCTACAAAACAGCCTCACTTGTAAGATTATTTATAAAAGCAGGTGCTCAGGTCAAGGTTATCATGACGCCTGCATCTAAGGAATTTGTAACACCTTTGACACTTTCCACATTATCTAAAAATTCTGTACATTCACAGTTTGTTGACGAAGACAATGACAATGCAGAATGGAATAGTCATGTAGATTTCGGACTTTGGGCCGATTTATTTCTAATTGCGCCAGCAACAGCAAATACCATGTCTAAAATGGCAACAGGAAATAGTGATAACCTACTTCTTGCTACTTATTTATCTGCAAAATGTCCAGTATATTTTGCTCCTGCAATGGATTTAGATATGTTTAAGCATAAAACCACAAAAACTTCAATTACAACATTAGAGCGTTTTGGTAATATCCAAATTCCACCTGCAAGTGGTGAGTTAGCAAGTGGATTAGTTGGAGAAGGACGTATGGCAGAACCAGAAGATATTATTTCGTTTATAGAAAATGATATTTTAGATAAACTTCCATTACGTGGTAAAACAGTTTTAATAACTGCTGGACCAACTTATGAAGCTATTGATCCTGTAAGATTTATTGGGAATCATTCTAGTGGTAAAATGGGATATGAAATCGCAAAAGAAGCTGCAAAATTAGGTGCAAAAGTCCTTTTAATCTCTGGTCCAACTTATCAACAGATTTCACATAGTTTAATAGAAGTTGTTCCAGTTATAAGTACTCAAGACATGTACAATGCAGTACATGACTATTTTAAAACAGTTGATATAGCAGTTTTCTCTGCTGCAGTTTCAGATTATAAACCAAAAAATGTTTCACAAGAAAAAATAAAAAAGACTTCTGAAACGTTTACCTTAGAATTAGAAAAAACACAAGACATTTTAAAATCTTGTGGAGAAATTAAAGACCATCAGCTTATAGTTGGTTTTGCTTTAGAAACTCAAAATGAAATAGAAAATGCAAAATCAAAACTTATTAATAAGAATTTAGATTTAATTGTCTTAAATTCGTTAAACGACAAAGGTGCTGGATTTGGAGGAACAACTAATAAAGTAACTATTATTGATAAATATGAAAATGCTACCAGTTATGCTTTAAAATCAAAATCTGAAGTCGCTAAAGATATTATGACCGAAATTTTAAAACAATACCATGCGTAGAATCTTAGTATTTTTTTTGTTAATTACAACACTTTTTTCTAAAGCTCAAGAATTAAACTGTGATGTTGTTGTTAATGCACAACTAACCGGTAATGAAAATGTTCAAGTTTTCAAAACCCTAGAAAATCAACTAAACGAGTTTGTAAATAACACAAAGTGGACTAACAAGGTTTTCTCACCTCAAGAACGCATTAATTGCAATATGGTTATAAATATTACAGACTATAATAGTGATGTTTTTGTAGGGTCCATTCAAGTTGGTTCGTCTAGACCAATTTTTAATTCTACTTTCGAATCTCCCTTATATAATTTTAATGATAGAGATTTTACATTTCAGTATTTAGAATTTCAAAATCTTAACTACAATCCTACACAATTCGAATCGAATTTAGTTTCTGTTATAACTTTTCATATTTATATTATTCTTGGTATGGATGCAGATACATATCAATTAAATTCTGGAGATGAATATTATAACCAAGCTAGAACTATTGTAGGCTATTCACAACAAAACAATTCAAAAGGATGGGAACCACCAAAAGGGGGAGATCAAACACGTAGTGCGCTTATAGACAATGTTTTGTCGCCTACATACAAAGAGTTTAGAACCGTTTTATACGAATATCACAGAAATGGTTTAGACCTTATGAGCGAAAATGTAAAGATGGGAAAAGAGGGCGTAGGAAATGCTATAAATAAATTTTCAGCAATGCACAGCAGAAGACCAAATTCATTTATTCAACGTGTGTTTTTTGATGCTAAAAGTGAAGAAATTCAAGATATTTATTCTGGAGGACCTAATATTAATATCACTAATTTAATTAGTACTTTAAATAAAGTTGCGCCAACACATTCTAGTAAATGGCGTAACATTAAATTTTAAAATCAATTCCCTTTTTTTTATTGTTTTTATAGTATCTTTTACCAACTTTTAATAAAACTATTGTGCTTAAATCCCTAGTCATAAAAAATTATGCACTAATTGAAGACCTCCAGGTGAACTTTAATAATGGGTTATCAATTATTACAGGAGAAACTGGAGCAGGGAAATCCATTCTATTAGGTGGATTGTCTTTGGTTTTAGGTAAAAGAGCAGATTTGTCCCAAATAAAAGATGCTTCAAAAAAATGTGTTATTGAAGCTACTTTCGAAATTGCAAAATACAGTTTAAAACCACTATTTGAGCAAAACGACTTAGATTACGAAGTCGAAACAATTGTAAGGAGAGAGATATTGCCTTCAGGAAAATCACGTGCATTTGTTAACGACTCACCTGTAAATCTAAATGCTTTATTAGCTCTTGGTGAGCAGCTTATAGATATTCATTCTCAACACCAAACTTTGGAGTTAACAAATAACAATTTTCAATTTCAAATAATCGATGCTTTGGCAAATAATGATAATAGATTATTAGAATATTCAAATCTTCTAAAAGCATATAAATCGCTAAAGAACGATTTGGAGAAATTGAATAATCAAAAGGCAGAAGCCATAAAAGAGCATGATTATAACGCGTTTTTATTAAACGAATTAGTTGAAGCAAATTTAGTTGAAGGTGAATTGGAATCCCTAGAAGCTGAATACGAAACGCTTAATAATATTGAAGAAATTCAGCAAGAATTAAGCTTTTCTACCCAGTTACTTTCAGATGAAAATATTGGAATTGTTCAAGCATTAACAAACTTAAAAACAAGCTTATCTAAAATTTCTGATTTGACTCCAACATATAAAGAACTGTTTAGCAGAGTAAACAGTATGCTTATTGAAGCAGACGATCTATATACTGAAGTATACAATGCTCAAGAATCTCTAGAAGCTAATCCTCAACGTCTTGAAGTTGTTAATACAAAGTTGCAAACTATTCATAATTTATTTTTAAAACATTCGTCAGAGCATATAGTAGACTTATTAAATATAAAATCTGATCTAGATAAAAAAGTTGCAGTTGTATTTAATATAGATGATGATATAGGTGAGGTAGAGAAGAAAATTTCGCATTTAAAATCAAAATTAAATAGGATTTCAAAGGAAATTCACGATAAACGTATTGAAGCAGTTCCAGTTCTAAAGAATAAGTTAGAAAGCATATTATCGGAATTAGGAATGGAACACGCAAAATTCAAAATAGAATTAAAACTTGAAGATACTTTTTTAGAAAATGGTAGAGACACATTAGACTTTTTGTTTACAGCAAATAAAGGAGGTGGTTTTAATACCTTAAAAAAAGTAGCATCTGGAGGAGAATTGTCAAGAATTATGTTAGCTATTAAATCGGTTTTATCTAATTATATGCATTTACCAACGATTATGTTTGACGAAATTGATTCTGGTGTTTCAGGAGATATTTCTAATAAAATAGCTGTAATTATGCAGAGTATGTCTAAGCATATGCAAGTCTTTACAATTACACATTCACCACAAATTGCAGCAAAAGGAGATGTACATTTTAAAGTGTTTAAAGAAAATGAAAAAGACCAAACAATAACTCAAATTATTCGATTAAATAACGACGAACGTATTATCGAAATTGCGCAAATGCTAGGAGGAAAGCAAACTAGTGCCTCAGCAATAGCTCATGCAAAGCAATTAATGAATTAATAGTATATTTGTCGCCAATTAAACTAAACATAGACCAAACTTTTAAAATATGTCATACAATTTATTAAAAGGAAAAAAAGGAATTATTTTCGGAGCTTTAGATGCTAATTCTATAGCATGGAAAACAGCAGAACGTATTCATGAAGAAGGAGGTGAGTTTGTTCTTACTAACGCTCCTATTGCTTTAAGAATGGGAACCATTTCAGAACTTGCTGAAAAAACTAACTCTGAAATCATTCCAGCTGATGCAACTTCTATGATGGATTTAGAACATCTCGTAGATAAAGCTATGGAAGTTCTAGGAGGGAAAATTGATTTTGTTTTGCACTCAATAGGAATGTCTGTTAATGTTAGAAGAGGAAATCCTTATACACATCAGGATTATAACTTTACCAAAAAAGGTTTTGATGTTTCTGCATTATCCTTTCATAGAGTTATGAGTGTGCTTTACAACAAAGATGCAGTTAACGAATGGGGAAGTATTGTAGGCTTAACATATATGGCTGCTCAACGTGTTTTTCCAGATTATAATGATATGGCAGATAACAAAGCATATTTAGAATCTGTTGCACGTAGTTTTGGTTATTTCTTCGGAAGAGATAAAAATGTAAGAGTAAATACCATTTCACAATCTCCAACACCTACAACTGCTGGAAGTGGTGTAAAAGGATTTGATGGATTTTTAACTTTTGCTGAAAAAATGTCTCCTCTTGGGAATGCAACTGCTTTAGAATGTGCAGATTATATAGTAACCATGTTCTCAGATTTAACTAAAAAAGTAACACTACAGAATTTATTCCATGATGGAGGATTCTCTAATATGGGAGTTAGTACAGCGCTTATGGACGATTTTATGGCTAATAATGCTCCGGGGGAATCTGTGAAAGAGATTATTAAAAAAGAGCGTAAGAAATAAACATTAACAAATAATATTTTAAAAGAGGTCTAATTTAGGCCTCTTTTTTTGTTTCAATTTTTTTTACAAGTATGAGTTATGTCACATTTTGAACGAAAAAGATGTTTTAATTTTGAGTTGATTTAACTAACAATATTAAAACACCTATGAGACCACTCAAAATAGTTGTACTAATCAAACAAGTTCCAGATACAAGACACGTTGGTCCAGATGCCATGAAACCAGATGGAACAGTTAATAGAGGAAAATTAGAAACAGTATTTAATCCAGACGACTTACATGCATTAGAAGTTGCACTAAAATTAAAAGATCAGGTTCCAGGAACAGAAGTTACAGTTATGACAATGGGTCCTAGACGTGCTGCAGATATTATTAGAGATAGTATTTATCGTGGTGCAGACAATGGAATTATGATTTCAGACAAACGCTTCGGTGGAGCAGATACATTGGCAACAAGTTATACACTTGTAAAAGCTATCCAAAAATTACCTTCTTATGATTTAATTTTAG
>JABDPN010000039.1 GCA_013042715.1 Flavobacteriaceae bacterium
GCCTTGGCTATTAAAAGCTTCTCGGCAAATACTTTTTTTAATAATTCTTGAGCATCTTTATATAATTCTGATGCTTGTCTACCAACAACTTCATCTTTTAAAATATCGGGAAACCTAACATGTAAATCCCAACTTCTAAAAAATGGAGACCCATCTATGTAGTCTTCCAGTTTTGTAATATCAAAATCCTGAATATCCTGAATTCCCAAATGTTTTGGTTTAACAATTTCTGAAGCGTTCCAATCTATTTTAAACTTGTTTTTTCGTGCTTCCTCAAGTTTAATGTATTCTTTCCTCTTTGTTCTATTTAAGAATTGCTCTTTGAACTTTTCGTACTCTTTGCGTATCTGAATCTTATATACTTGACTATCCTTATGCAACAAGTCACCAACTACAGTTACTGCTCTCGATGCATCATTAACATGAATTACTGTATTACTATAATTAGGTGCAATCTTAACTGCTGAATGCGCTTTAGATGTTGTTGCTCCTCCAACCATCAATGGAACAGTAAAATTCTGCTTTTCCATTTCTTTAGATACATATACCATTTCATCTAAAGAAGGTGTAATCAAACCACTCAAACCAATAACATCAACATTTTCTTTTTTGGCTGTTTCAATTATTTTTTCAGGAGGTACCATTACACCTAAATCGATAATTTCGTAGTTATTACAACCCAAAACCACACTTACTATATTTTTACCAATATCATGTACATCACCTTTAACAGTTGCCATTAAAATCTTGCCAGCAAATTCTTGTTTTCCGTCCTTTTCTGCTTCAATGAATGGTTGAAGATACGCAACTGCTTTTTTCATGACACGCGCAGATTTAACAACTTGTGGTAAAAACATTTTTCCGCTTCCAAATAAATCACCAACGACATTCATTCCATTCATTAGGTGACCTTCAATCACCTCAATTGGTCTTGAAACAGTTTGTCTTGCTTCTTCAACATCTTCAATAATAAAAGCATCGATTCCTTTAACTAAAGCATGCGTAATTCTATCTTGTAAAGCATCGCTTCGCCATTCTAGAATAGCATTTTCCTCTACTTTTTTATTTCCTTTAACTGTTTCTGCAAAATCTAATAAACGCTCTGTTGCATCATCTCTTCTATCTAACAAAACATCTTCAACACGTTTTAATAAATCTTTCGGAATTTCATCATAAACCTCTAACATAGCTGGATTAACAATTCCCATATTCATTCCGTTTTTAATGGCATGATATAAAAATGCTGAGTGCATCGCTTCGCGAACAGTATTATTTCCTCTAAATGAAAATGACACATTACTCACGCCTCCAGATACATTTGCACATGGTAAATTTTCTCGAATCCATTTAGTTGCATTAAAGAAATCTAATGCGTTTTTTCTGTGTTCTTCCATTCCAGTTGCTACCGGAAAAATATTTGGGTCGAAGATGATGTCTTGAGGCGAAAAGTGGACAATATCCACCAATATTTTATATGAACGCTCACAAATTTCAATGCGTCTTTGGTAATTATCTGCTTGCCCAACCTCATCAAATGCCATAACGATGACTGCTGCTCCATAGCGTTTTATAAGTTTCGCTTGACGTATAAATTCTTCTTCGCCTTCTTTTAAACTGATAGAATTCACTACACATTTTCCTTGAACAACACGCAAACCTGCTTCAATGATTTCCCATTTTGAGCTATCTATCATTATAGGAATACGAGAAATATCTGGTTCTGATGCAATAAGATTTAAAAAGGTTGTCATGGCATACACACCATCGAGCATACCTTCGTCCATATTGACGTCTATGATTTGCGCGCCACCTTCAACTTGATGTCTTGCTACTTCTAAAGCTTCATCGTATTTTTCTTCTTTTATTAATCGTAGAAATTTTCTAGAACCTGTTACATTAGTTCGTTCACCAACATTGATAAAGTTACTCTCTGGAGTAACTACTAAAGGCTCTAGACCTGATAAAGTCAAGTATTTACATTTACTTACTTTCATTAGGCATTTACTTCAATTTGTCGAGGTTGATATTTAGCTACTGCTTCTGCAATTGCTTTTATATGCTCTGGACTTGTTCCACAACAACCACCTATAATGTTTATTAATCCATCTTGCAAATAGTCTTCAATCAGTGCTTGCATTTGCTCTGGAGATTGGTCGTATTCTCCAAATGCATTTGGCAATCCTGCGTTAGGATGTGCAGATGTGTTGAATTCTGTTTTATTAGATAAACGTTGTAAATATGGTTTAAGCTGTTCTGCTCCAAGTGCGCAATTAAATCCAACACTTAACAATGGAATGTGAGAAATAGATGTTAAAAACGCTTCAACGGTTTGTCCAGATAAGGTTCGTCCAGATGCATCTGTAATGGTTCCAGATACCATAATTGGAATATCAATGTTACGTTCTTCTTTAACTTCTTCAATAGCAAACAATGCTGCTTTTGCATTTAGTGTGTCAAAAATTGTTTCAACTAAAAGAATATCTACTCCACCATCTATCAAACTTTCCACTTGTTCTTTATAAGCAACACGTAATTCTTCAAAAGTAATTGCTCGATATTCTGGTCTGTTTACATCTGGAGACAAACTTGCTGTCTTATTGGTTGGTCCAATACTTCCAGCCACAAAACGAGGTTTATTAGGGTTTTGTCTAGTGAATTCTTCTGCAACTTGTTTTGCAATTTTAGCCGATTCAAAATTTAATTCGTACACCAAATCTTCCATTTGGTAATCAGCCATGGCTATGGATGTTCCTGAAAATGTATTCGTTTCAACTATATCTGCTCCAGCTTCAAAATATTTGGCATGAATAGTTGCAATTGCTTCAGGTTGAGTAATTGACAATAAATCGTTGTTACCTTTTAATGGTCTCGGATAATCCTTAAAGCGATCTCCACGAAAAGCTTCTTCACTGAAATTGTATTGCTGAAGCATGGTTCCCATGGCACCATCTAGTACCAATATTCGTTTTTGTATTTCTTGTCTTATATCACTCATGCTAAAAGTGCTTGATCTAAATCATAGATAATATCATCTGTATGTTCTAATCCAACTGAGATACGAACCAAACCATCTGTGATTCCAACTGCTAACCTGTCTTCTTCTGCTAACTTACTATGCGTTGTAGATGCTGGATGTGTTACAATTGTTCGCGTATCTCCAAGATTAGCAGACAAAGATGCTAATTTTATATGGTTTAAAAAACGTCTTCCAGCATCAATTCCGCCTTTAATTTCGAAAGCAATAATATTGCCTCCTAACTTCATTTGTTTTTTAGCAACATTGTACTGTGGATGTGATTTTAAAAACGGATATTTCACAAGATTCACTTTATCATGTTTTTCTAAAAATTCTGCTAGTTTTAATGCGTTTTCACAATGTCTATCTACTCTTACATGTAATGTCTCCAAGCTTTTAGACAAAACCCAAGCATTAAAAGGAGAAAGTGCTGGACCAGTGTTTCTAGAAAACAAATAAATGTCTTGAATTAAGTCTGCTCTACCAACTGTTACACCTCCAAGTACACGACCTTGACCATCTATTAGTTTCGTTGCTGAATGAATAACTAAATCTGCTCCAAATTTAATTGGCTGCTGCAAATAAGGTGTCGCAAAACAGTTATCAATAATGAGTAAAAGATTATGTTTTTTTGCAATGTTTCGTAATAATACTAAATCTAGAATATCTACAGCAGGATTTGTAGGTGATTCAGCATAAAGGATTTTAGTATTTGGTTGAATTAAACTTTCTATTGTTTCAACTTCACTAACCTTAAAATAGCTTGTTGAAATATTCCATTTCGGTAAATATTTAGTAAATAATGAATGTGAAGAACCAAATACAGAGCGAGCAGAAACGATATGATCTCCTGAATTTAAAAGTGCTGCAAATGTTGAAAATATTGCAGCCATTCCTGTTGCAAAGGCATAACCACTTTCTGCACCTTCCATTTTACAAATTTTATCTACAAACTCAGATGTGTTAGGATTAGAAAATCTACTGTAAAGGTTGCGGTCTTTATCTTCTGCGAATGATGCTCGCATATCTTCAGCATCTTCAAATACAAAGCTTGATGTTAAGTATAGTGGATTTGAATGTTCTAAAAACTGAGAACGCTCTATTTGTGTTCGTATAGCATTAGTTTCAAAATTATCAACACTCATTTATACTGCCTTTTTTAAAATTATTTTTTCTTTTTGAGGTATAAAAATTGGCTTTAGTAAATTTGATAATTGCTGATATTCAATTAAAAAAGCATCATGACCATGAATAGAATTAATTTCGCCAATAGTAATGTTATCCTTTCTAAGTTTTAACTCTACAAAAGTTTCCCAATTCTCTTCTGGTTTAAACAACAAGTCTGATTTTATAGTAATGATGTGAATATTAGATTTAATATTTGAAATTACATTTACATAATCTTTTTCAGTATTTGTAATATCAATTGTTTTTAAAATTTGATTCATCATTTTGTAAGCAGAGACTTTAAATCTGTTTTCTAAAGTATTGCCATGATGATTTAACCAACTCTCAACATTGTATAAATTATTTTCCTTTTCTTTATTAAACTTATGAGTTAAAGATTCAGGTGTTCTATACAATGTCATTGCATGCAATCTTGCATCATATAATGGTTTACACGAATTATTTAAAATACTGTCTTGAATAAAACAGTTCGCTATAATCCAATCTGTAGATTTCCAATCCGAAGCAACAGGAATAAGGTTTTTAATTAAGTTTGGTTTTAATGTTGCTAATTCCCAAGCAATTCCACCTCCAACTGAGCCTCCAATTACAGCAAATAATGATGAGATATTAAGTTTTTGTATTCCAATACTAAAAAGTTTAGCAATATCTTGAGCTGTAAAATCTTTGTAGTTTTCAATTAGGTTTTCTTGATATTCATCATAACCATTACCTGGTATATTGAAAGCTAAAATAGTGTAAGTATTAGTGTCTATTGTTTTGTTAGGGCCAATAAGCGTATTCCACCAACCATCTTTACCTGCAACATTAGAATTTCCAGTTAACGCATGATTAACTAATACAATTGGTGCTTTATGTAAGGCTTTTCCAAAAAGTTGATAAGACAAATTAATTGAACTTGTCTTACCACTTTCTGTTATATAATTTGAAATATGTATGTATTTCAACGTCTTCATTATCTTCTTTATACTAATACTGAATTTTTAACTTGGATAAATGCTTCTTTTAAATCTGTTTTTAAATCTTCTATATCCTCAATTCCAACAGATAATCGAATTAAATCCGTAGTTACACCCGCAGATTCCTGTTCTGCTTCACTAAGTTGTTGATGTGTTGTACTTGCTGGATGAATGATTAGTGATTTTGTATCTCCAATATTTGCCAACAAAGAAAATATTTTCGTGGTATCTGCTATTGTTTTCGCAGCTTCATAACCTCCTTTAGCTCCAAAAGTTACAATACCACTTTGTCCATTAGGTAAATATTTATCTGCTAATCCTTTGTAATTACTGCTTTCTAATCCTGGATAATTAACCCATACTACTTCTGGTTGTTCTTGTAACCATTTTGCAAGTTCTAAAGCATTTTCGCTATGTTGTTTTATTCTAATTGGCAAAGTTTCTAAACCTTGAATTATATTGAAGGCATTGGTTGGACTAATTGCACCTCCAAAATCACGTAAGCCTTCTAAAATCAACTTAAAAGTATAAGAAGCAGCTCCTAATGTTTCATAATATTTTAAACCATGATAACCTGCTGATGGTTCTGTGAATTCAGGAAAATTCCCATTAGACCAATCAAAATTTCCGCCATCAATAATTGCACCACCTAAAGAATTTCCTTGCCCTCCTATGTATTTTGTTAACGAGTGAATAACAATGTTTGCACCATGTTTGATTGGGTTTAACAAAGCTGGTGTAGCTACTGTATTGTCAACTATAAAAGGTACTTTTGCTACTTTAGATTGTTCTGCAATTGCTTCTAAATCTAATACATCTAATTTTGGATTCCCTAAAGACTCTACAAAAAAGGCTCTTGTATTTTCTTGAACTACTTTTCCAAAATTTTCTGGTTTTGAGGCATCTACAAAAGTTGTTGTAATACCTAACCTTGGTAAAGTTACTTTTAATAAATTGTAAGTTCCTCCATATAAACTGCTAGAAGCTACAATATGATCTCCCGCTTTTAAAAGTGTGAGTAATCCTGTAGAGATAGCAGCAGTTCCTGATGCAAAAACTACAGCTCCAACTCCTCCTTCAATTGCTGCAAGTCTGTCTTGTAAAATTTGATTAGTTGGATTGTTTAATCGTGTGTAAATAAATCCTAGTTCCTGTAGCGAAAATAGATTTGCTGCATGGTTTGAATTGTTAAACACATACGATGTAGATTGATAAATTGGAACTGCTCTTGTTCCAGCGTTTTGTGACACGTCATGTCCTGTATGCAACACATTGGTTGCTAATTTTTTTGTACTCATTTTTCTAATTTTTTTGAGTTAATAAATAATTAAAACAAAAGTCAAATGCGCCTTTTTTGACGTACTCTAAGAAAAATGTTATAAGAATTAAATAATTGTGGAAACAATTATTATTAGTTATCTATCTAAACATTGTGTTTAGTAGAAATTAGCACCTTCTTTAATGTTTAAAGGGTTGCTAAGGTTTCATTGGGTCTAATCCCTCCACCTTTCTTGATAACGTTTACATAATGTAATGAACTTTTGCAAATAAAAGCTATAAAATTGTTTTGAGCAATAGTTTTTGGGGAAAATTAGTTTTTGAGGTGGATTCCGCATTCGCGATGCTCATGTACTTTGACGGTAC
>JABDPN010000041.1 GCA_013042715.1 Flavobacteriaceae bacterium
AGCAGAATTATTAGGAGGTGAAGTAGGAGGTTCTAGAGCAGCAGTAGATGCAGGCTTAATAGATCACGATAGACAGATTGGTCAAACAGGAACAACAGTAAGACCAAAGTTATACATCGCAGCAGGAATTTCAGGAGCTATTCAGCATACAGCTGGAATGCAAGATGCAGCTATGATTATTTCTATTAACAACGATCCAGAAGCGCCAATTAATAGTTTAGCAGATTATGTTATTCAAGGCAATCTTGAAGTTGTTGTTCCAAAAATGATTAAGTATTATAAAGCAAACGCTAAGTAAGTGTTTCAAATATCGTGAAATGACACACAAAATTTAAAAATGTAGAAAATGGATAATTTTTTTAACGATACACCAAATTTCAAATTTCATTTAACACATCCTCTTTTTCAAAAAATCGTTGCACTTAAAGAACGCGATTTTTCAGAGTCAAAACAATATGATTTTGCCCCTTTAAATCATGAAGATGCAATAGATAGTTACGAAAAAGTACTTGATATAGTTGGTGAAATTTGCGCAAATACAATTGCTAAAAATGCAGAATCTGTAGATTTAGAAGGACCACATATAGAAAACAATGAAGTTATATATGCCAAAGGAACAACTGAAGATTACAAGGCGCTTTACAAAGCTGGATTGATTGGTATGGCTTTACCAAGAAAATACGATGGCTTAAACTTCCCAATGTTGCCTTACGTTATGGCAGCAGAAATGGTTGCAAGAGCAGATGCTGGATTTGCCAATATTTGGGGATTACAGGATTGTGCTGAAACCATTTACGAATTTGGTTCTGAAGCACAAAAAGATAAATATTTACCTAGATTCAACCGAGATGGCGCAACTGCAGCAATGGTTTTAACAGAACCAGATGCTGGGTCAGATTTACAATCTGTAAAGCTTAAAGCTACTTTCGATGAAAAGGAAAACATCTGGAAACTCAATGGTGTCAAACGTTTTATTACTAATGGAGATGCAGACATTTCTTTAGTATTAGCGCGTTCAGAGCCCAATACATTAGATGCTCGTGGTTTATCGATGTTTATTTACGATAGAAACGATCATGCAGTAGAAGTAAGACACTTGGAGAAAAAGCTAGGTATAAAAGGGTCTCCAACATGCGAATTAGTATTTAAAGATGCACCAGCAGAATTGGTTGGTAAAGAACGTTTTGGACTTATTAAATACGTTATGGCATTGATGAATTCGGCACGTTTAGGTGTTGGAGCTCAATCGGTTGGTTTAGCTGATGCAGCGTATCGTGAAGCTTTAAAATATGCCGAAGATAGAGCACAATTTGGTAAGATTATTTTAAACTTTCCAGCAGTTTATGAAATGATTACCAATATGAAAGTAAAAATTGATGCCTTACGTTCTTTACTTTACGAAACCACTTTGTATGTTGATCTTACAAAAGCCTACGAAGAAGCTATGAAAGAGCGCAAACTAGAAAGAGAAGAACGTATGGAAATGAAGCATTATATGAAGCTTGCTAATGTTTTTACACCATTAATAAAACTTACTGCAAGTGAAGCTTGTAATAGAATGGCTTACGATTCGCTTCAAATTCATGGTGGAACGGGGTTTATGAAAGATTTCCCTATAGAACGAATTTACAGAGACGCTAGAATCACTTCAATTTATGAAGGTACAACACAATTACAAGCTGTAGCAGCAATAAAAGGTGTAACTACTGGTGTTTTCTTAGAACAAATAAAGCATTACGATAGTCAGGTTCAAGATAAAAATTGTGAGGTTTTAACTAAGCTTCATAAAATGACTGAACGATATGCTGGAACAGCTAGAAGAGTTATGGATTTAGATCATGCCGAATTATTAGAATTCCATTCCAGACGCTTGGTTGAAATGGCAGGAAATATCATCATGGGATATTTATTAGTATTGAATAGTCAAAAGGATGAGAGCTTCACAAAATCTGCAAAATTGTTTGTTAATCTAGTTAGAGCTGAAAATGCTAAGAGCTATGATTTTATAGACCATTTTGATCCTGCAGAATTAGAACTTTATAAAATTTCACAACCACAAGAGACTTTAGAGTAGGCATATAAAAAACTATTAAAAATCAATATAAATAACACTTATAAAATCCTCGTTTAAACGAGGATTTTTGCTTTTTGCCGATTTCTTAAAGTATTGTTAAAATGCTTTTGATAATATATGTATTTTACATAATTAATTAACTAATCTATAATATTTTATGAAAAAAATTACTTTTTTATTACTTGTTTTAATGTCAACCTTGAGTTTTTCTCAAGGAGGAGATTGCTCAAATCCAATAGTTATTGGAGCATTACCATATAATACTTCAGACAATACGGCTAATTATGGAGATGACTATGAAAATGGTTCAAGTCCATGTAGTTCTTATTACATGAGTGGAGATGATGTGTTTTATACTTATACACCAGTTTCAAATGAAAATATTAATGTTACTTTAAGTGGAATTAGTGGGACTTATTCTGGTATACATATTCTTGATGGATGTGTTGATACAACCCCTAATTGTGTTGCTTTTGAAGGTAATTCTGGTTCTGGAGATAGAGTTTTAACCAATATTGCATTAAGTTCAGGAGTAACATACTATATTGTTATTTCAACTTGGGCAAGTCCTCAAAGTATTACCTATACTTTAGATGTTTCACTATCACCAACAGATACACCAGATTGGTACAACATCCAATGGTTATCAGATGGTGTAAATGGTAGTAATACCTCATTAACTGTTGATGCATGGACAACGATAACAGGTTATGCCCAAGTGTATGAAGATGGTGTTACAAATCCTGCTGGAGAAGCTGCAGGTTTTGAGTGTTGGTTTGGGGCACAGGAAACAGATTCAGACCCAAGTACATGGGCAGAAGGAGATTGGATTTCTGCGACCTATTTAGGTGATGTAGGTAATAATGATTAATATTCTTTAGATGTAGAACTTGATTTCTCAGGAACAGTTTATGTTGCTGCGAGATGGAGATATAACGGAGGCCCTTTTGTATATGGAGGCTATAATGGACCTTGGGATGGAACTACTAATAATAGTATTGAACTAATTTCTAACCCTATAGTTGCAAATGATAATTGTGATAGTGCTGAAGCACTAACAGTAAATGCTGATTTAGCATGTGGAACTGTAACATCAGGAACTATTGAATTAGCAACTGACTCAGGTGTTTATAATTGTAGTGGTACAGAAGATGATGATGTTTGGTATAGCTTTGTGGCAACATCAGATACTCATGTAGTAGATTTAATTAATGTAGCAGGCAGTACCACCGATTTGTATCACGCAGTGTATGATGCAACACCCGGATGTGGAGCATTAGGATCTGCTTTAACATGTTCGGATCCAAATACAAGTACCACAACAGGATTAACTGTTGGAAACACTTATTTTGTTCAAGTTTATACATGGACAGGTACATCTGGTCAAACAACAACATTTGATATTTGTATAGGTACACCACCTCCACCTGCTCCAGGAGAGATTTGTTCTAATCCTATTGTGGTAAGTTCATTACCTTTTAATACTACAGATGACACTGCTAATTATGGTGACGATTATTCTGGATCTCCAGGAGCTTCAGGTTGTGGCACTACAAGTTCTTATTTAAATGGCGATGACGTTGTTTATGCTTATACTGCGTCATCTGACACAAGTATAAATGTCACTATGTCTTCAATTGGTTCAACTTATTCAGGTATTTTTGTATATACTGATTGTGCCGATATAGGTACTGCATGTATTGCAGGAGAGGGAAATAGCGGTTCTTCAGATAGAAGTTTTGATGTTACTGTTACAAATGGAACAACTTATTATATCGTTATTTCAACTTGGGCTTCTCCACAGAGCACGACTTATACTTTAGATATTGCTGAGAATACTTGTACAAATGCTTCTGTTACAAATACTGTAGTTGATGATTGTGCTTCAAGTGGAGGTTTCTTTATTAATGTTGAAGTAACTGATATGGGAACAGCAACAGCTTTAACAGTTTCTAATAGCCAAGATGCAACAACTTTCCCTGTAACAATACCTTCAACAGTACAATTTGGTCCTTATGTTAATGGAACTGATATAGTAATAACTGTTGTTGACGACAATGATGCAAACTGCACACAAAGTAGTAATACTTTAACACAGTCAGTTTGTCCTCCTTCAAATGACGATTGTTCTGGTGCTTCTGTTTTAATACTAGAAACTGGAATTGCCGATGCAGCTTCTGCTACATCAACTGCAAGTACTATTGAAGGCTCTACAGATTCAGGATTACCAGCAGAGCAATGCGGTAGTTTTACAGGTACTGCTAATGATGATGTTTGGTATGTCTTTGAAGCATTTACTACTGATGTAAATATTACAGTTGATGATGGTGCAACATTTATTGATCTTGTTATTCAAGCTTATTCAGGAAGTTGTGGTACATTAACTAATATTGGATGTGCTGATGGTGGAAATCCTGAAGAAGTTCAGCTTTCTGGACTTACAGTAGGTGAGATGTATTATTTTAGAGTCTATCAATATAGTGGATCATCTTCTACCACAGGAAAAGACATTGATATTAAACTTTGGACTTCAAGTACTTTATCTTTAGATGATTATCAATTTGAAGGTTTTGCTTACTATCCAAACCCAGTAACAAATAACTTAACATTAAGAGCACAAAAAGATATCCAAAATATAGCTGTTTACAATATGTTAGGACAAGAAGTACTTCGTACTGCTCCTAATGCTTTAGATAGTGTTGTTGACATGTCTGCTTTAAGCTCTAGTGCATATTTTGTAAAAGTAACTATAGATAATACTTCTGAAACTATCAGAATTATTAAAAACTAGAAGTTTTTTCATAAATTAAATAAAACCTCGCTAGAAATAGCGAGGTTTTTTATTTTTATAATTATACATAATAAAAGATATTTCTCTATTCTTTTATTAGGATTAATTACTTTTGTTATGCAATGACAACTAAAGATTTTTCCTTTATTATTCCAGTTTACAACAGGCCAGAAGAAATTATAGAACTTCTGGATAGTTTTTGTAATCTGGAATGTGAAAAAGATTTTGAGGTTATTATAGTTGAAGATGGTTCTCAAATCATGTCTGAAGATGTGGTTAGTGACTATTTAGAAAAATTGCACATTTCGTATTTCTATAAACCTAATTCTGGACCTGGAGATTCCAGGAATTTTGGAATGCAAAATGCTAAAGGCAATTACTTTATAATTCTGGATTCAGACTGTATTTTACCTAAGAGTTATTTAAATGCGGTTTTAGAAAGTTTAAATACAGAATATGTAGATTGTTTTGGTGGTCCAGATGCTGCGCATGATTCTTTTTCAAAACTACAGAAAGCCATAAATTTTTCAATGACATCTTTTATAACAACAGGAGGAATAAGAGGTGGAAAAAAGCAAATTGATGAATTTCAACCACGCAGTTTTAATATGGGATTATCTAGAGAAGCATTTAAAGCTACTCAAGGTTTTGGGAAAATTCATCCAGGAGAAGATCCAGATCTTTCATTACGATTGAAAAAGCTTGGTTTTTCAACAAAACTCATACCTGATGCTTTTGTATATCATAAACGTAGAGTTTCATGGTCTAAATTTTATAAGCAGGTTTATAAATTTGGTTTAGCTAGACCAATTTTAAATATGTGGCATCCTGAATCTAAAAAAATCACGTATTGGTTTCCAACACTGTTTACTTTAGGACTAATTTGTAGTATTGTTTTATCGCTTTTCAATATCATAGTATTTTTAAGTTTGTATATATTGTATTTTGTATTGGTATTTATATTATCATGTATTCAAAATAGAAGTATTGAAATCGCATTATATTCAATAGCAGCAATATGTATTCAGTTTTTGGGTTATGGTATTGGCTTTTTAAAAGCAACATTAAAACTTGGATTTAGCAATAAACCAGCAGAAGAACTTTTACCAAATATGTTTTTTAAATAAACTATGAAAAACTTAATAGCATCTTTTTTTACGAGCAAACGCATTAACGTGTTTTTATTGTTTTTTTCACTTGCATTATTATTTTCAATTTTATCAAAATTATCTACAGACTATACCAAAACTTTAACTTATAAACTAAAGCCAGTAAATGTTCCAGAAGAGGAAGTTATTATACCTGATTCGCTTCATAAGCTTGATATAACTGTTGAGACATATGGTTTTAAATTTATTTCTTATTATTTTAAAAATCCAGAATTAAAAGTAGATTTTAACAATTTACAAAAAGATAAAAACGCTTATCTCTGGATAGAACGAAAACAACTATCAAGTATAGTCGATCAATTTGATTCTAAAATCAAAATAAAAGCCATTAATCCAGATACTATTTTTTTTAGGTATGATGTTAATGCCATAAAAAAAGTACCAGTTTACCTTAAGGAAACTATAGATTTTGCTTCTGGTTTTGATGTTACTAACGGATTTAAAATTGAACCAGACTCTATCAAATTAATAGGAGCAAAACAAATACTGGATACTATTCATGAAGTTTTTACAAAACCATTCAACTTAAACAATGTGAATAAACCAATTTCTGAAACAATAGATTTGGATATGCCAGAAAGTTTTGAGGTTTTAAAGCTATCTGATAAAAAGGTTAAAGTTGCTGCACATGTAGAAAAGTTTACTGAAGGTTATTTGGATGTTCCAGTAATAATTATGAATGTTCCAGAAGATACTCGCGTGAATTTTTATCCTAAAACAGTAACTATATTGTTTTACACGAGTTTAAGTAATTATAAGACTATAGAAGAATCACAGTTTACAATAGAATGCGATTTTAAAGATATAAGTGAAAACAATTCGTTTTTAACACCTAAAATTGTTAAGCAACCAAAGAATCTAAAAAACCTAAGATTAGAAACAAACAAGATAGAATTTATCCTTTCTCAATGAAAATAGTAGGACTTACAGGAGGAATAGGTAGTGGTAAAACTACTGTAGCTAATATGTTTACAGCATTAGGTATTCCTGTTTATATTGCAGACGTGGAAGCCAAAGCTTTAATGAATAGGTCTAAAGTGATTAAACGAAAACTAATTGCACTCTTTGGAGATTATGCTTATAAGGATGAAGTTTTAAATAAACCATTTATAGCAAATAAAATATTTACAAATGCTGACTTGCTTTCTAAAATGAATGCCATTGTACATCCTAAAGTAGCAAGCCATTTTATGCGTTGGATAAAAAAACAAGATGCAGATTATTGTATAAAAGAAGCTGCAATACTTTTTGAAAATGGTAGTTACAAGCAATGCGATTTCAATATCTTAGTTACTGCACCAGAATCAATTCGTATTAAGCGTGTTATACAAAGAGATAACTCTACAGAACAAAAGGTTAATTCAATAATTAAAAATCAATGGTCTGATAACAAGAAAATTGAATTAGCAGATTATGTGATAGAAAATATAGAAATAAGCGATACTAAGAAACAAGTCTTAAAAACTCATAAAAAAATTCTTAAAAGACTCAACTAATACTGCAATTTTAACATTTTTGTTAATGTAAGGTTAAATGCTGTTTTTACTAAATGTTAAAATCTTAATTTTGATTAATGAATAAAAAATTGTTCGTTCTGTTAATGGTACTTATGAGTTTGTCGCTTATTGGTATCATACTTGTTCAAGCGTATTACATCAATAATTCCGTACAAAACAAAGAAGAACAGTTTACATTTAATGTTAAAAAGGCGCTTACATATACATCTAATGCTGTTGAGGAACGTGAATACGATAAGTATGTTAAAGAACTTGAAGAACTTTTAGCAGTTGGAGTGCAACCAGATTCTTCGGCAATTAGAACTATAACAGTTTTTAGACAAATAGATAACGCTAACGAAATCATTATTTATAATAACGGAATTTTAGAAGAGAATTATAAAATTCCATCGTTCATTGACATAAGTTTAGATAGTTTAAATTTTAGTCGTTTTACAAACAAGACTGAGAAGCGCATTGTTTCTAATGAAGATTTAGATGGCTCATTAAAAATTAATTCTAGTGAGACCTTTGAAAATGTATTATCAATGGATAAACTAGATAAAGAGGTTTTTGAATCGCATTATAGAGAGCAAGCAAAATCCACACCTATTCACCATCGTGTAAATAAAAACGAAATTGAGCAGTTACTTACTAATAAGCTTGCAGAAGATGGAATTACAATAGATTTTGAATTTGCAATTTATGCTAATGATTTAGCAACAAAAGTACAATCTGAGAATTTTGAGTTAGGAGAGAATTCGACTATTGGAGTACCAATTTTTAGGGATCAGTCTAATGAATCAAATTTTAGATTGTATGTGAATTTTCCTGAAAGACAGAAGTTTATTTTATCATCTTTAATTGGTGTTATAATACTATCAATAGTTTTTACCTCAATTATTATTATAGCCTATTTTAGTGCTCTTTATCAGTTAAATAACCAACGTAAAATATCTCAGATTAAGTCAGATTTTATAAATAACATGACGCATGAGTTTAAAACACCTATTGCTACTATTAATCTAGCTTTAGATGCTATTAGAAACCCAATGATTATTAGTGATGAAGACAAAGTGAAGCGTTATTTAAAAATGATAAAAGACGAGAATAAGCGTATGCATGCACAAGTAGAAAATGTGCTTAGAATATCTAAACTTGAAAAAAACGAACTCAATATAAGTAAGGAACGTATTAAGTTACACGACCTAATAGAAGACGCAGTGTCTCATATTGAGTTAATTGTTGAAGATAGAAAAGGATATATTAAAACTAATCTGGATGCAGCAAAATCTTCAGTATTAGCAAACGAAATGCATTTTACAAATGTGATTGTAAATATTTTAGATAATGCTGTTAAATATTCTGATAAGGAACCAAAAATTGATGTTTACACAGAAAATGTTGGTAATAATATATTTTTAAAAATAAAAGATCAAGGTAGCGGTATGTCAAAATCCGTTCAAAAAAGAGTGTTCGAGAAGTTTTACAGAGAACACACAGGTGATGTTCATAATGTAAAAGGCCATGGTTTAGGTCTTGCTTATGTAAAAAGAATTGTAGAAGACCATCAAGGTTTTATAACTGTAGAAAGTGAAAAAGGAAAAGGTAGTACCTTTATAATTAAGCTGCCATTAATATCATAATAAGATTATGGAAGAAATAAATAAAAAAATACTGTTAGTAGAAGACGATCCAAATTTTGGAACGGTTCTAAAAGATTATTTAATGATGAATAACTACGATGTTGTTCATGCTAAGAATGGAATGGAAGGGTTTGAGAAATTTAAAAAGGATGATTACGATTTGTGCATTCTAGATGTTATGATGCCTTATAAAGATGGATTTACCTTAGCCAAAGAAATAAGAGAAAAAAATACAGATGTTCCAATTATATTTTTAACAGCTAAAGCATTAAAAGAAGATGTTTTAAAAGGTTATAAAGTAGGAGCAGACGACTATTTAAATAAACCTTTTGATAGTGAAGTCTTGCTTATGAAGATTAAAGCTATCATACAACGTAAAGCTACAGATAGTGTTGCAGACAGTAAGCAATTTGAGTTTGAAATTGGCAATTTTCATTTAAATTCAAAACTAAGATTTTTACGTTATAATGGAGGAGATCCAATAAAGCTTTCTCCAAAAGAAAACGATTTGTTACGTCTTTTAGCATTACATGAAAACGATTTAATGCCAAGAGATTTAGCTTTAACAAAAATATGGCGAGACGATAACTATTTTACTTCTAGAAGTATGGATGTCTACATTGCTAAGTTGAGGAAATACTTAAAAGTTGACGAAAATGTAGAAATCCTAAACATACATGGTGAAGGATTTAGATTAGTAGTAAATCAAAAAAGTAGCTAATAATAGTATTTTTAAAATTAAAAAGAGCCAGTTTTTAAACTGGCTCTTTTTGTATTAATTGGTTGATTAATTAGTATTCAGTTTTATCTGTTTTATTCTTCCACTTTTCAAAGACTTTAATAGCATTTTTTCTCATTAAGTTTGAAAAATCTATTTGTCTATCTTCAATATTCTTTTCAATTTCATCATAAATAAGCTGGTCATCAAAATCTATAATAGCTGCATCTTCTCGATTACAAGCATAAAACACTTTTTTTGGTCTTGCCCAATAAATCGCTCCTAAGCACATAGGGCAAGGTTCGCAAGATGTGTAAATAATGCAACCATCTAACTGAAATGAGCCTAACTTTTTGCAAGCTTCTTTTATGGCAACAATTTCTGCGTGTGCAGTTGGATCGTTAGTAGATGTAACTTTGTTAAAACCTTCTGCAATAATCTCATTATTCTTAACTACTACAGCTCCAAAAGGACCTCCAGAATTTGAGTCTATACCTTTTTCAGCTAAATCAATAGCTCTTTGCATGAAATAGCTATCTCTTTTATCCATTTTATTATGAATGTATTGTAGATTCTACTTTATATTCTACAACCTTTTCCAATCCTAAATTCAATGCTTCTTCATTTAGTGGAATTAGGTGATGATGTCTTTTAGAAACAGATTTTTTAAGTGCATCAACTACATTTTGAATGTCTACAATAGGTTTTTCCTTTAAAAATGCACCTAATACAATCATATTGGAAATCTTTTTGTTTCCCAATTCAGCAGCATATTTGCTTCCTTCTATTTGATAAATGTTAATATCAGTTCTTGTTGGATGATCCATAATACCATTTGGATCATAAAGTAAAGTTCCTCCTGGTTTTACAGTTTCTTCAAACTTATCCATACTTTGTTGGTTTAAAATAATAGCAGTATCAAAATG
This sequence comes from Flavobacteriaceae bacterium, assembly GCA_013042715.1. GTDB lineage: Bacteria > Bacteroidota > Bacteroidia > Flavobacteriales > Flavobacteriaceae > Site-B15. The sequence goes on from JABDPN010000041.1 coordinate 10,821, forward strand.
ATGCAAATAAGGAGAGCTTATAGGTTCGTCGCTTAATATAACTGTAACATTAGCTGTTCCACCGCGCATTTCTGGACCATAAGATGGCATCCAACTTACTTCTTGTCCATGCATAATTCCAGAATAGGCTAAAATTTTACCCATTGATAATACACCTTGACCACCAAATCCTGCAATAATAATTTCTTCTGTCATCTTTATTATTTTAATTTACCATTTACTTTAATATCACCTAAAGGAAAATAAGGGAACATGTTTTCTTCCATCCATTCGTTAGCAACTATTGGTGCTTTATTCCATCCAGTAGCACAATTTGTTACAATTTCAATAAAAGAAATACCTTTTTTATTTTTTACATTTTGAAATCCTTTTTGGATAGCTTTTTTTGTTTTTCTGGCATGCTTATGTGTATGAACTGCTTGACGTGTTGCGTAATAAACACCTGGTAAATTTGCAACAAGCTCAGTCATTTTTAAAGGAGAACCCATAGTTTCTATTTCTCTACCATAAGGTGAAGTAGACGTACTCATACCTTCAAGACTTGTTGGTGCCATTTGTCCACCTGTCATTCCATATATAGCATTATTTACAAAAATGATAACCATGTTTTCACCTCTGTTGCAAGCATGTATAGTTTCTGCTGTACCTAT
>JABDPN010000040.1 GCA_013042715.1 Flavobacteriaceae bacterium
AAATAAAACTCAGGAAAAAAATTGTGTTTTTTAGTTTTATAAGATAATTCACTACTTTCTATTACATCTTCTATGTCTTTTCTAAGAATTAGATTACCTATTTGAAATCCAGCTCCTATACCAACCCATTTTCCTTCATATTTATAATATGGATTAATACCATAAACAAAGTTTGATTCTTCAACATTACTTGATATTCCTGTAGTTTTTATATTACCGCCATGGAGATTTACACCTAACTTATTCTCCTTAAATCCCTTTCTAGTCACTTGAGAAAAACCTAAACCACCAATACTATATTTATTTTTAAGATAGTCATAATCATAAGTTGTAGAACTTCCACAATCACTTGTTTGTGTTTGAGGATTATACCTTAATTCATTATAAAATTTACCAAATGAACCACCAATATCGATTTGCTTAAACTTCTTAGTGGACAAGGAGTCATTCTCATAGGTTTGAGCAAAAACAAATAATGGAATTATTAAAACAAAGCTTAATGTTACTCTATAAGTTCTATACTCTATTTTCTTTAAAATATAGTAAAGTGTTATAAGTATAGCAGGAATAAATTTTATCCAGACAGATAATATTTCATATCGAGTTAATAGGTTACTAAAAATATAGATGCAAGTTGACAAAACTAAAATATAAAGCAAATCAACTTTTAGAGTGTAGTTATATTCACTAACTTTTATTTTATCCAATTTTAGATAATTTTCATAAATAAATAGTAAAAGAGCTAATACACAACTAATTATAAAAATTATCCATTGTAAGTTTTTAATACCATATATATATGTAACTTCAAATTGTGATGAAGCTGGATCTCTTATAAACTCTATTAAGAATCTAAAAATTAAAAACATAACCATAGACAAAAGAATTGGACTTAAATTCTTTTTCCAATAATTTCTAGTTCTCCAAATAATATAACCTAATAAAAGTAACCCAAAGGTCTCGTACAATTGAACTGGGTGAACAAACATCGAAAATGCTTCATCCTGATTGATTAAATGAGATGACCATTGACTATAATGAACTTGAGATCCTCTTGGATATTGAACTGCCCAAATTAATTCTGATGGTTTTCCAAAGCAACAACCATTAATAAAACATCCAACTTTCTGAATACCTAATCCAACTGGAACAGCCCAAGCATAGACATCTAATATGGACTTATGAAAACCAAATAATCTTTGAGAGATAATTAATCCAACTAATCCAAATAATAAACCCCCTAATGCAGATCTATTATCATAAATTAATTCTTCATTCGAAAATAAAATGTGTATCCATTCCTGAAAAGGAATAGTAACTAATCGTGTTCCAACTACAGTGAGTAGTGTAATTGAACTTAACATCAATAAAATTGATTGAATACGATACCCTCTTTTTATACTATGATAGAGAACTGTTAAAAATATAAACAGAAATGCTAGCACATAAAACAGTTTAAAGTATAATAAAGGATTTAAAACTGAAACTTCCATTTCTCAATTTTTTTAATTTTTGATAAAATCTTATAAAACTCATTAATGAGCGTGTCTCCAATACAAAACCTTTATTGAACAGGTTGCATAAATATCTTCTATAAATTATCTATTATTAATTTCATTTTTGCTGAATCACCATTTATTTCATAAGTTTTTGAATTTTTTAAAAGTCCTGTTATTCCGCCACATACAGCTCCAGTAGCACCACCTATTATAACACCTCCAGCAAATCCTTCTGCTGCTGTATAACCCAAAATCCATGCATCCGGATCTGCAGTAGCAGCACCAAATAAACCTAATGTACCTCCTCCAACAGTTGCAGATAAAAGAACATTGTGGCCTGCAGATCGTTTTGTTTTGATTCGGCCAATATCCCTAATTTTTATATGTTCAAGTTTACCTCCTTTTTTTAATCCAAGTATACTGTCATTAGTAAATTGAACATAACCCTTACTAATCTTTTTACCTTTAAGGTTGTAAACACGTATAAATTCTTTTGTGTTTTTTGTGTCTTTCTGAGAATAACTTACTAAGCTGAGTATTAAAAAGAACAAAAAAACTATCTTTTTAATTAATTTAATTTTTGTTTTCATAATAACTTTTTTAAAATTTTAAAATATATTCTAATAATTATTATATCTCTTTTCAAACCACTTTAGTGCTACATTTAAACTCTTATCGAATGGTTCATAATGCATTTCTATATTCCTAATTGATTTTTTATTTGAATAAAAATTATTTAAGCATAAAATCTTCATATTATTTAAAGATAAATTAGAATTTATACCCAAAGTGTGTAATAAATTCCCAAAGTATCCAATACTTAACATTAGATATTTTGGGATTTTAACAATCCTATATTTTTTATTTGATTGCATACGTAATCTCTTAAAAAACTCCATAAAAGTCATGTTTTCATTAGCAATAATTATAGCATCTCTATTTATTGATTTTTTTAAAGATTTAATTATAGCTTTTGACACATCAGATACAGAAACAAAATTTTTACCTCCAGGAGGGCAAAAAACAATACTATTTTTCAATCCCATTACAATAATTTTACCTGAGCTGGGTTTAACATCATAAGGCCCAATCATAAAAGTTGGGTTAATAATTGAAACTTCTAAATCTTTTGAGTAAGTTTTAATAAATTCTTGTGCTCTAAGTTTACTTACAGCATAATACGAACTTGTAAAAGGTTCCTTCATTGACATGTCCTCATTACCAAGGTTACTCTTATTTCCATGTCCGAAAACATTAGCAGTACTAACGTAAACTAATTTTTTGACCTTATTAATCTTACATGCAAAAGCTACATTTTTAGTACCATTGACATTGGTTTGCTCATAATCTATATATTCTGTTCTATTTTGATCTGTTAATGCTGCAATATGAACTGCGTAATCACAATTTTTAATGTCTCTAATTAATTTATTTTTATTTAATATATCTCCTTTAATTAATTCTAGATTCTTATGCTTTGGTCCAACATATTTATTGATATCTCTTAATAAACCACGAACTATATAACCTTGCGACAACAATTGAATTATTGTATTAGTTGCTAATAAACCATTAGCTCCTGTTATAAATATTCTTGATTTTGATTTCATTTTTTCAATCTTTAAATTTTTTTATTTCATTAGCTGTGATACTATCTTTTAAAAATTGAGGTAATATTTTATCTAAAAGCAAGAGACACTTATTAATAAATCCAGGTATTACAACATCTTCTTTTTCAAGCATTCCATGTATAGCTCTTTTTGCAGCTTCTTCAGGTGATAAAACAGATTCTCTAGCAATCCAACCTAAAATTCGGTTTTGATAACATAATTTGGTTGTTGTATTTAAACCCCCAGGACAAACAGTAGTTACTGAAATATTATCTTTTTTTAATTCTTTTCGTAAGGCTTTAGAAAAGGATAATATATAAGCTTTAGTCCCACAATACACTTGTTTCTGAATTAATGGAAAAAACCCTGCAAGACTGCTTACATTTAAAATTCCACTTGGAGTATTCTCTTTTAAATTTTTTAAAAAATATTTTATTAATAATGTTGGTGCCACAACATTAACTTCTATTTGTTTTAAAATAAAATCACTACTTAAGTTTTCAAAACTGTCACGACTTAATATACCTGCATTATTGATTAGATATTTGATTTGAAGATTGTTCTCACTAACATAATCAGCAATTTTCTTGTAATTGACTGTATCACTTAAATCCAATTCTATGTGATGTACATCAATGTTAAAGTTCTCAACAATATAATCTGCCAAGGTTTCTTGACCAGAATTAGGCAATGATACAAGTATTAAATTTTCTTGCTTTTTTGCTAACTCTAATGCTATGGACTTACCTAAGCCTTGACTAGCTCCAGTTAATAAGGTATAATGGGTTTTCATAATGGCTGCGTATTTAAAAATTTAATTGTTTTTTGAATACCTTTATGTAGTGGCGTTATTTGGTAACCTAAAGTTTTTACAGCTTTACTTGCAGTTGCACTTCTGTTAGTAAATAAACTGTCTAAAACTTTTGGAGTGACAAGTGGTTTTAAAAAAAGAAGTTTACTTAACTTATCTTGAATTACAATTAACGCTTTTAGAAGCTTATAATTTATTTTTACAATTTTAATATTATTATTTGCCACCTGTTTGGCCATTCCAAATAATTGTTCATAATCTACATTTTCTCCTCCAATAATATAATTCTCTCCATTTTCACCTTTAATTAAGGCCTTTATTTGTGCATCAATAACATCGTCAATATAAACGTAATTAGCCTCAATATTTAATTTTGAAGGCACAACTAAAATCTTATCATTAAGTATTTTTTTAAAGATTTTATTAACTCCGTTTGAATAGGTATTCGGTCCAGGCCCATAAACTCTTGAAACATTTAAAATGCAACATGTCAATCCTTTATTAATATAAGATCTAATAAGTTCTTCAGACATGGTTTTAGTAAGTTCATAATCATTATCTATTGATTTTAGTCTTGGCTGATTTTCTGTTATAGGCACATGGTATAATGCTGGTCCATATACCGATAGTGTACTTGTATAGATAAGTTTCTTGATTTTATGTTTAAGTGCACTTTTTAAAACATGCTCTGTTCCTAAAACATTTGTATTGTAAAACTTTTTTATGTCATTACACTTTAGATCTGTAAATGCTGCAGCATGATAC
>JABDPN010000063.1 GCA_013042715.1 Flavobacteriaceae bacterium
TAATTAAACTGATAAAGAAAAAACACAGAAAAAGTAGATGTTTAACTTTTGTCTTATTCACTAGTGATATAAATAGTATCGTCTGAAATACTATAATTTAGGTTAAATGGTAAAGTTATCGATTTGAGAGCTAAATTAATATCAGAATGTGTAAAACTTCCAGAATAAAGCTTTGTTAGATTAATGTTTTGAGTCTCAATGTTTACATTGTATTGTCGTTCAAACTCATTAACAACATACTTAAATGGCAAGCTTTTAAAAATACTGTTATTGTTAATCCAATTTGGGCTTTTTTGAATTTCTTTTTCACTAGCAATATATTTCCCATCTAGAATTAAGTAATTATCTCCAGGTTTTAAAACAGTTGTTTTTATGTTGTTTGTAACACTTACAGACCCTTCGAAGCAAACGACTTCAAAAAGATTATCTCTCTGTTTTATATTAAACTCAGTACCAAGAACAGTTACTGTACCATTTTCTGTAATAACATTAAAGGTTGAACCTTTTTTTACTTTAAAAAATGCTTCACCATCTAAGTTTATATCTCTAGAATTTTTCCAGTTTTTTTTGTTGTAAGTAAGCTTTGAAAGTGCATTTATATGTGTAGAAGAACCATCTGGTAATTTAATTATTGATTTTTCTGAAGCTAAAGTTTCTACAGAAGTATCTAGTGTAGATGTGTAATAAAAAATACTAAAACCTAATATAAAAATAGCTGCTATTTTTGTTAGAAGTGCAATCCAATTTTGTTTAGGTTTATTAGATTCTGAAACAAAATTAAGTATGCTCTCTAAACCTTCTGATGTATTGAATTCAGGAGCCTTAAAGTGTTTTAAGTTTTTATCAAGTTTAATGAGCTCATTATAATCTTCAAGTGCTTTAAATTGCTCAAACTCTTGAGGACTAAGACTGTTGTCTAACCATTTTAATATTAATTCTTCGCGGTTCATTTCTTCTATTTCATCTATATAACAAGTATCTTTTAAAAATTCCTACCTTATAATTCTTTTATTTCTTCTCGTAATTTTTTTAAGGCGCCGTAAATACGTTTTTCAACAGCTTTTTGAGAAATATTTAAAAGTTCTGCAATTTCTTTATGTTTTTTACCTTCAATTCTATTCATTAAAAAAGCTACTCGTTGCGCTTCACTTAAATTGGCAATGGCATTTTCGAGTTTAGACATGTATTCTTTCTCTTGAATTAAAAATTCTGGATTCTCGTTTGTGTAACTTTTAGATTTTTGTTGCTGATATTTTAAAACCACTTTTTTGTGAGCAGTTTCATTTATAGTAAGATTATTTGCTACTGTAAATAAAAATGATTTTGCTTTAGATGGTGGAATCTTACTACAATTCTCCCAAAGCTTAATAAAAGCCTCTTGAACTTTGTCTTTTGGATTGAACTCTTCACCAAATTTATAATATAAAAAGTCATGTAAGTTTTTAGAATACTTCTTAAAAATGGAAGCAAACAGGGTTTCATTACAAATATTCTCTGAAATATTTTTTTTCATTTGGCAGTCTTAAGACCTTGTAAATGTAAAAAAAAGAATTTTTTAGGTAGGAGTTTTTTATATTGAGTTGTTTTATAAATAAAAATTCAAAATAAAACCAAAACAATCATGAGACTTAATTTTAGATTTATTTTAATCCTTTCCTTTTTTGCCCTCTTAATCAATACGTCTTGTCAGAATGAGTTTTTAGAAGAATCTTCACAAAATCAAGAAGATACGCTTGTGCCTAATTCTGCACTAACTAGTGTTATGCGTTCTGCTTCAGCTAATGATGGAGCAATAGATAACATATTAGATGAAACCAGTTGTTTCTCTGTAAATCTGCCAGTAACAATTATTGTTAATGATATTACTATTACTATCAATAGTTTAGAAGACTTAGAGATAATAGAAGAATTATACGACGAGTTTGAAGACGATGAAGATAGTCTTGAATTTTTATTTCCTATAACTATTATATTAAATGATTATGATGAAATAGTATTAGAATCTGAAGACGATTTAGAAGCATTTATTGAGGATTGTACAGAAAACACTTCTGATGACGATGTTATTGAATGTGTCGATTTTGTGTATCCAATTACAGTATCACTTTACGATACAAGTTTTCAAGTTATAGATAATGTTACATTTAATAATGACAATGAACTCTACGATTTTCTCGAAGAGCTTGAAGACGATGATAACAATCAAGTAATTATTGCAAGTTTAAATTTTCCTGTTACTTTAATTTATGCTGATGGTTCTACAATTGAAGTCAATAGTAATATTGAATTACAAGCTGCTATTGATGCCGCAGAAGAAGATTGTTATGATGATGATGAAGATTCATGCGATAATGATGAAATAGCAGCTAATCTACAAGAATGCTATTGGGAAATTGAAGCCTATAATGGAGACGACAACTACCAAGAAATAGATTTTATGTTTATGGAAGATGGTACTGTAAAGATCTTAACAGAAAATGATTTTTATGAATATGGAACTTGGAGTATGTCTTTAAGTAGCGATAACACAACAGAGATTGTTATAGATGGCTTACAAGAATTCCAAATGTTTAATGGAAGCTGGATAATTATAGAATGTGATGACGATGAGCTTGTAATTGTTAGAGAAGTTGAAGGTGAAACAACAACTATTGTTTTAGATCAAGATTGTGAAGACGATTTAGACTGTAGTGTACAAGAAGTTTTACAAACGCTACAAGAATGTAAGTGGTGGATGGGAACAAATCTATTAAGTCCTAATTACAGTGGGCCATTATTCTTCGAGGACAATAATGTATTACTTGTTGGTTATCCAGATAATAACCAATTAGAAGGTACTTGGGAATTAGCATTAACAAACACTGGAATTTATATGTTCTTAACTGTTGGAGGCGATTATGAAGCTATAGCATTAGATTGGACACTTATTG
>JABDPN010000068.1 GCA_013042715.1 Flavobacteriaceae bacterium
CTATTCTATTAGATTTATTTGAAAACGAAAACCATCCTGTTTTTAAAACTGTAACAAATCTCTTTCTGGATTTGAGTATTTTCTTTGATAGAAATAAATCTCCAGATTACAACTATGTTTACGATCAGGTTATTGGTTATGGCGAACTTGTTTCTACAACAATAGTCAGTAATTATCTAAATGAAATTGGAATAAAAAACAATTGGTTAGATGTTAGAGAATTGGTGAAGACTGATAATTACTATAGAAATGCAAAAGTAGATTGGGATGCTACTCAAGACGCAATCTCAAACAACGTTAAAAGAAACGTATTAAATATTACTCAAGGGTTTTTAGGTAGTGATTCTAATAACTTTACAACTACTTTAGGACGTGAAGGAAGTGATTATACAGCTGCTATTTTCGCATATTGTTTAAATGCAGAAAGTGTAACCATTTGGAAAGATGTTCCAGGAGTTTTAAACGCAGATCCTCGTTATTTTGAAAACGCACAATTACTTAATCAAATTTCGTATCGTGAAGCCATTGAATTAGCGTTTTATGGTGCTTCAGTAATCCACCCTAAAACGCTTCAGCCATTACAGCGTAAAGAAATTCCATTATTTGTAAAATCCTTTTTAAACCCAGAAGAAAATGGCACAAGTGTTAGTAAAGGACAAGATTTAGAGCCTCATGTACCTTGTTTTATAGTTAAGAAAAACTTAGTCCTTATATCGCTTTCTTCTTTAGATTTCTCATTTATAGTAGACGAAAATATTAGCGAAATTTTTAATTTGCTTGCTAAGTATAAAATGAAAGTAGATGTAATTCAAAATTCTGCAATTAGTTTTTCTGTTTGTGTAGATAACAATTATAAAAATCTTGAGAAACTATTACAACATTTAAAAGCTAAGTTTAAAGTAGACTACACAGAAAATGTTTCGTTATATACCATAAGACATTTTGATAAAAAATCTATTACTGCATTAGAAGAAAACAAAACAGTATTATTAAAACAACTGTTCGATCAAACAGTACAAATAGTTACGCAATAAACATTTATCATGTAAAACCAATTAAAAAATTGATTAGGTTTGTATTTACGCTAACTAACTCTCTATAAATGGAACTTGTAACTGCAAAAGAAGTCGCTAAAGTTATTCATGCTGATAAGTATGGCTTTTTAGGCACATTTGTTGGTTGGATTTTACTTAAAGTTCTTAATATTTCTACTATTAATAAAATATATGCTAGAAACAAACATTTAAAAGACCTTGATTTTTTAAATGCGCTTTTAGACGATTTTCAAATTAAATTCGAAATTCCAGAAGAAGATTTAAAACGTTTACCTAAAGAAGGTGCATATATTACAGTATCTAACCATCCTCTTGGAGGAATAGATGGTATTTTACTTTTAAAACTCATGTTAGAACAACGTGAAGACTTTAAAATTATAGCCAACTTCTTACTGCATAGAATTGAACCATTAAAACCATATGTAATGCCTGTAAATCCTTTTGAAGAAAGAAAGGATGCTAAATCCAGTATAACAGGTTTTAAAAATTCTATTTTACACTTAAGAAATGGACATCCTTTAGGTGTTTTTCCTGCAGGTGAGGTTTCTACTTATCGAGATGGAAAGTTAGTAGTAGACAAACCATGGGAAGAAGCTGCTATGAAATTAATAAAAAAGGCAGAAGTCCCAGTTGTACCTATTTATTTTCATGCCAAAAACAGTAAATTATTTTATAGACTTTCTAAAATAAGTGACACGTTAAGAACGGCAAAATTACCTTCAGAATTATTGACTCAAAAACACAGAGTAATAAAGGTAAGAATTGGAAAACCTATTTCTGTAAAAGACCAGAAGGAACATGGCGAACTCAAAGATTTTTGTGAGTTTATAAGACGTAAAACCTATATATTATCTAATGCATTCGACCAACCAAAAATTCTAGACAACATTCAATCCAGCTTCAAAGTACCAAAATCTCCAAAACGTATTGTTACTCCTGTAAATCAAGAAGCAATGGTTGAAGAAATTAAATATTTAAGAGAAGAGGATTTAAGACTTTTAAAAAGTAAAAACTATGAAGTTTTTTTAAGTCCAGCTCGAAAAATTCCGAATATACTTAGAGAAATAGGACGATTAAGAGAAATTACTTTTAGAGAAGTTGGAGAAGGTACAAACGAAGCTATTGATCTAGATAGATTCGATAATTATTACCACCATATGTTTCTATGGGATTGCGAAAGTAATGTTTTAGCTGGAGCGTATAGAATGGGCTTAGGCTCTAAAATATATGAGAAGTATGGTAT
>JABDPN010000071.1 GCA_013042715.1 Flavobacteriaceae bacterium
ATCTGTTTCTAATCTTTTTAAACCAGAAAACAGAACGATTTTTAAAAATGAAATTGAAGCTGTTACACAAGAAGCTTTAAAAACACCACTTCAAGGTATAATTGCAGCTTTAGAAGGTATGAAAAACAGACTAAACAGAAGGCATGTGTTTATAAACTCTTCATTTAAAAAAATGATGTTTATTGGGAAAGAAGATCCTGCTCTTGACTATTACTCCTTAATTAAACAAACTCAAAACACAGATGTTGAAGTTGTAGAATTTCCAGATGGTCATATGTCGTACATTGAAAATATAAAAGAATTTACTTACAGTATTTTACACTTTATCGAAAAGTAAGTACTTTTTATCGTTTTTTGTTGTTTTTTATTTAGTTTTATTATACCATAAAATATCCTACTTATGAAAACAACTACTCAAAATCAAGCTTCTAGTGTTAATAGAATGTATTGCAATTTCTTTGGTCATCAATACACAATGTCAAAAAAAGTAACTGAACATATTAAAGAATACACATGTAAATGTTGTAAAAAACAATTAACAACAAATGCCAATGGTAAGCTAACAGATTTAACACCAACTTATCAGGAAATAAATTCAGTCCTTGAACGTATTTATCAAGTTAGAGTTTCTAGACTAAAACAAGCAAGACCTCAATTTAGTTATTAAGTGCATTCCAACCTTGAGCTTTTATTGAAATTTTTTCTTCAGCACGAGTTATTAAATGTACGCCTGCACTTTCTTCTCTCATAAATCCAATTACTGTAAAGTTTGGATTTCCTTTAATTTTGTCGTAATCTTTTTGATTAATTGTGAATAGTAATTCGTAATCTTCACCACCATTAAGAGCAACTGTAGTACTATCTATATCAAACTCTTCACAAGTAGAAATTACTTGAGGATCTAAAGGGATTTTATTTTCATATAAATCACATCCAACTTTACTTTGCTTGCAAAGATGTAAAATTTCTGAAGATAGTCCATCGCTTATATCTATCATTGAAGTAGGTTTAACTTCAAGCACTTTAAGTAGTTCTACAATATCTTTTCTTGCTTCTGGTTTAAGCTGTCTTTCAATTATATAAGTGTAAGAATCTAAATCAGGTTGATTTTGAGGATTTACATTAAATACTTCTTTCTCACGCTCTAGAACTTGTAACCCAAGATAAGCTCCACCTATGTCTCCTGTTACAATCATTAAATCGTTAGGTTTTGCACCACTTCTATAAACAACATCCTTAGATTCTAATTCACCAATTGCTGTAACAGATATTAATAAGCCACTTGTAGACGAGGTTGTGTCTCCTCCAACGACATCTACTTTATAAAGTTTTGCTGCAGTTTCTATACCTTGATACAATTCCTCTAAGGCTTCAACTGGAAAACGATTAGACACAGCAATAGATACTGTAATTTGTGTAGCTTTAGCATTCATAGCATACACATCAGACAAATTAACTATCACACTTTTATAACCTAAGTGTTTTAATGGCATATAGCTTAAATCAAAGTGCACACCTTCAACTAATAAATCTGTAGTTACTACCAATTGGTTATCTTTAAAATCTAAAACAGCTGCATCATCACCAATACCTCTTACAGTTGATTTATTGGTAATCTTAAAATTTTTAGTCAGATGATCAATTAAGCCAAATTCTCCTAACTGACTTATATGCGTTCGTGATTGGTCTTTATCTTCTATCATGCTGCAAAAGTAATTAGTTTTTTTCTACAAATAGCAATGTGATTAATGCATTTCATCTGTTAATCCCATATCGCTTTTAAGATTTTTCCTCAATTTCTAAGAAAAAATATGCTATTCGTCGAAAATTAAATAAACCTTAAGTGTAACAAGAAATTTTATTATAAATTTATTTAGCCCCAATCAATTAATAAGCTATGAATATTCCCCAAAACAATAGTGATAATGCTAAGCTATTCTGTTCTCATTATGGCCATAATTATGTTTTAAAAACAGTAGAATCTAATGTTAAAGAATTATATGTCTGTAAAACATGCCAAAAAGAATTTGATCTAGAGGATATCTTTTCTTGTTCATCAAAAAACTCTGATTATATATCTGTAATTAATACATTATTAATGCGCTTTACAACTATAAAACGCGGCATTTCCTCTTAAGATTTTTACCATAATTAAAACCTATTAAACCATTTGCTAATATAATGTTAGGATTAATGGCAATTGTGTAGTTATATTGTATATTTGCTCACTATTTAGAAATAATCTATATTAGAAATATGATAAAAGTTTCTGAAACAGCAAGACAAAAAATTGTACAACTTATGTCTGAAGATGGTTTTAACGCATCTACAGATTATACTAGAGTTGGTGTAAAAAGTGGAGGTTGCTCTGGATTATCTTACGACTTAAGTTTTGATAAAGAACTTCAAGAAGATGACAAAGTTTTTGAAGACAATGGAGTAAAAATTATTGTAGACAAAAAGAGTTTTTTATATCTCGTTGGTACTACACTAGAGTATTCAGGAGGACTTAATGGAACTGGATTTGTGTTTAATAATCCTAATGCCAATAGAACATGTGGCTGTGGGGAAAGTTTTTCACTTTAACTTAAATCAAAACACAAAATGAATAAATATACAGAAGATGATTTAAGAGAAGAACTAAAAACCAAAGAGTACGAATACGGTTTTTATACAGACATCGAATCTGATACATTTCCTATTGGTCTTAATGAAGATATTGTAATAGCAATTTCTAAGAAAAAAGAAGAACCAGAATGGATGACGCAATGGCGTTTGGATGCTTTTAGAATCTGGAAAGATATGATTGAGCCTGATTGGCCAAATGTTAAATACAAAAAACCAGATTTTCAAGCCATTTCTTATTATTCAGCACCTAATAGTAAACCTAAATACGATAGCCTAGACGAAGTAGATCCAGAATTATTAGACACATTCAATAAGCTTGGAATTTCTCTAGACGAGCAAAAAAAGTTAGCTGGAGTTGCCATGGATGTTGTTGTAGACTCTGTTTCAGTAGCAACAACCTTTAAGAAAACACTTGCAGAAAAAGGTATTATTTTCTGTTCTATAAGTGAAGCTATAAAAGAGCATCCAGAACTTGTAAAAAAATATATTGGTTCAGTTGTGCCAAAAACAGATAATTTTTATGCTGCTTTAAATAGTGCAGTATTTAGTGATGGTAGTTTTTGTTACATTCCAAAAGGTGTGAAATGTCCCATGGAATTATCCACATATTTTAGAATTAACCAAGCTGGAACAGGACAATTTGAGCGTACTTTAGTAATAGCAGATGAAAGCAGTTATGTAAGCTACTTAGAAGGTTGTACTGCTCCAATGCGAGACGAAAACCAATTACACGCTGCTGTTGTAGAATTAATTGCTCTTGATGGCGCAGAAATAAAATACTCTACGGTTCAAAATTGGTATCCTGGAAATGCAGAAGGTAAAGGTGGTGTATATAATTTTGTAACCAAAAGAGGTTTATGTGAAACAAATTCTAAAATTTCTTGGACTCAAGTAGAAACTGGAAGTGCTGTTACATGGAAATATCCTTCTTGTGTTTTAAAAGGTAATAATTCTGTTGGTGAGTTTTACTCTATTGCAGTAACAAATAATTATCAGCAAGCAGATACTGGAACTAAAATGATTCATTTAGGTAAAAACACCAAATCAACCATAATCAGTAAAGGTATTTCTGCTGGGAAATCTCAAAACAGTTATCGTGGCCTCGTTCAGGTAAGTAGTCGTGCAGATAATGCAAGAAACTTCTCGCAATGCGATAGTTTGCTAATGGGAAATGAATGCGGTGCACATACATTCCCATACATAGAAGCTAAAAATAAAACAGCTCAAATAGAACATGAAGCAACAACCAGTAAAATTGGTGAAGACCAGATTTTCTATTGTAATCAAAGAGGAATAGACACCGAGAAAGCAATTGCATTAATTGTAAATGGTTTTAGTAAAGAAGTCTTAAATAAGCTTCCAATGGAATTTGCTGTAGAAGCACAAAAATTATTAGAAATTAGTCTAGAAGGCTCTGTTGGATAATCGTTGTTAATATGAAAAAATCAATAGTACTTTTAATTGTTTTTTTAGTCACTTTAGGTTGTAAAAACGATACTAATAAATCAGTAACAAATGATGCCGATAGTCTAAAAAACCCAGAAACTCAAAATGATGAACTAAAACTTTTTAAAGGTGATTTCCTCTATTATGCAGATGCTGCAATTCTACAAACAAAAACAGAAATTTATGGTGTAATTATTAATGATAAAGCTCACGAATTACACAATACAGTTAAAGCATATAAAACTGAAGATACAGATATGGTTCCTGTGGAAATTAAAGGAATTATCGTTCCAAAACCAGAAAATGAAGAAGGTTGGGATTTTCGTATCGACATAAAAGAAATATTAAAGGTTTCTAAACCAAAAAAAGAAGATAATCAAGTTATTAAACTACAATAAATAACATGTTAAAAATAAAAAATTTACACGCTAGCGTAGAAGATAAAGGCATCTTAAGAGGTATTAACTTAGAAGTTAAACCAGGAGAAGTCCATGCTATAATGGGACCAAACGGTTCAGGAAAAAGTACACTTGCTTCTGTTATCGCAGGAAAAGAAGAATACGAAGTTACAGAAGGTGAAATCATTCTTGAAGGTGAAGATATTGGTGAATTAGAAGCAGATGAACGTGCACACAAAGGTATATTTCTGTCGTTTCAATATCCTGTAGAAATTCCTGGGGTATCTGTTACAAACTTCATGAAAACAGCAATTAACGAAACACGTAAAGCAAAAGGTCTTGAAGAAATGCCTGCAAATCAAATGCTGAAACTTATTAGAGAAAAAGCAGAACTTCTAGAAATAGATAGAAAGTTTTTATCACGTTCACTTAATGAGGGGTTTTCTGGTGGTGAAAAGAAACGTAATGAAATCTTTCAGATGGCTTTGCTAGAGCCTAAATTGGCTTTCTTAGACGAAACAGATTCTGGATTAGACATTGATGCGCTTCGTATTGTAGCAAATGGTGTTAACAAACTAAAAAATAAAGATAATGCTGTAGTTGTTATCACGCATTACCAACGTTTGTTAGATTATATTATTCCAGATTTTGTACATGTATTGCACAATGGTAAAATTGTAAAATCTGGAGATGCATCTTTAGCTCATAAATTAGAAGCTCAAGGTTATGATTGGATTAAAGAAGAAACCGTTAGTTAATAGTTTTTTGTTTAAACTTACAACAGTTCAACTGTACATATGGAATTAAAAGAAAAATTAATATCATCATTTTTAGCTTTCGAAAATCAAGTAAACCTTGATAGCTATGTTCATGGTTTAAGATCTGAAGCTATAAAAACTTTTGAAGAAAAAGGATTTCCAAACAAGAAGGACGAAGCTTGGAAATATACATCTTTAAATAAGCTATTAAAAGAAGATTATACTCTTTTCTCTAATAAAGAAAAAACTTTAGCTTATCGTGACATAAAAAAATACTTTTTGCATGAAATCGAATCGTATAAGATAATTTTTGTTGATGGTAAGTATTCTTCTCATTTATCTGAAACGACGCATGAAGGTATCGATGTTTGCTTAATGTCTGCAGCTTTAACAAAGCCAAAGTACAGACTTGCAATAGAAAATTATTTCGATAAAACTACTACTAAAGATAGCTTCGATTCGTTAAACACTGCTTTTTCAAAGGAAGGTGCTTTTGTTCATATTCCAAAGAATAAATTAGTTGAAAAACCAATTCAGATTTTAAACTTCTCTACTGGGAAAGAAGATGCGCAATTTATTCAGCCTAGAAACTTAGTGATTGTTGGAGAGAATTCTCATGTTCAAATTTTTGAGCGTCATCAAAGTTTAACAAAAAACCCCGTTTTAACGAATGTTGTTACAGAAATTTTTGCTAGTAAAAGAGCAATTGTGGATTATTATAAAATTCAAAACGATAAACCACAAGCTTCATTAATAGACAACACATTTGTAAAACAAAAGCAACAAAGTGTGGTTTCTGTACATACCTTCTCATTTGGTGGTAAACTAATACGGAATAATCTTAATTTCTTTCAAAATGGCGAACAAATAGATTCAACATTAAAAGGGATTACTATTATTGGAGACAAACAACATGTAGACCATAATACATTGGTACATCACATAGAACCAAACTGTGAAAGTCATCAAGATTACAAAGGTATTTTTGGAGATAATGCTACTGGAGTTTTTAATGGTAAAGTTATCGTTGAAAAAGAAGCACAAAAAACAAACGCATTTCAAGCCAATAACAACTTATTGCTAAATGACAAAGCAACTATAAACACAAAACCTCAGCTTGAGATTTTTGCGGATGATGTTAAATGTTCACATGGTTGCACTATAGGACAATTAGACGAAAAAGCGCTATTTTACTTGAAAACTAGAGGAATTCCAGAGAAAGAAGCTCGTGCACTACTCATGTATGCATTTGCAAATAATGTTTTAGAAAGTGTAAAAATTCCTGAACTTAAAAAACGTATAAATACTATTATTGCTGAAAAACTTGGTGTAAATATTGGGTTTGATCTTTAAATGACAAAAAAAACGAGTCATACTAAATTTAATGTATCGGAAATAAGAAAAGACTTTCCAATACTATCTCGTGAAGTTAATGGTAAACCTCTAATCTATCTGGATAATGCAGCAACTTCACAAACACCTCAACACGTTATAGATGTTATAGTAGATTATTATTCAAAATACAATTCTAATATTCATCGTGGAGTGCATACTTTAAGTCAAGAAGCAACAGATAAGTATGAACAAGCAAGACAAACCATTCAGAAGCATTTTAATGCTAAACATGCAAACGAAATAATATTTACTTCTGGCACAACACATAGTATAAATCTTGTTGCTAGTGGATTTGCTTCAATTTTAAAACCTAAAGACGAGATTATTGTTTCGGCATTAGAGCATCATAGTAATATCGTGCCTTGGCAAATGTTATGCGACAAAACTGGAGCAACACTTAAGGTTATTCCAATGAATGACAATGGTGAGTTAGAAATAGACTCGTACAAAAGTTTATTGTCTTCCAAAACAAAATTAGTTATTGTAAATCATGTCTCAAATGCTTTAGGAATTATCAATCCTATAGAAACGATAATAAAACTAGCACATCATTTTGGTGCTGCTGTATTAATTGATGGCGCACAATCTATACCTCATATTAAACCAGATGTTCAAGCATTAGATGTTGATTTTTATGTGGCTTCCGCACATAAAATGTGTGGCCCAACTGGAGTTGGAATGCTCTACGGAAAAGAAGAATGGCTTAACAAATTACCGCCTTATCAAGGTGGTGGCGAAATGATTGCTGAAGTAACTTTCGAAAAAACAACTTATGCTGAGTTACCTCATAAATTTGAAGCAGGAACACCAAATATTTGTGGTGGTATTGCCTTTGGTGCTGCAATAGATTACATGAATTCCATTGGTTTTGAAGCTATTGAAAGTTATGAAAAAGAACTTCTACACTATGCAACTATAAGACTGCTTGAGATTGAAGGATTACACATTTATGGTGAGACATCACAAAAAACTGCTGTAATATCGTTTAACGTAGGTTCAATTCATCCTTACGATCTTGGTTCCATACTAGATAAATTAGGTATTGCTGTTAGAACAGGGCATCATTGCACGCAACCAATCATGGATTTTTATAACGTTCCTGGAACAGTCAGAGCTTCTTTTGCATTCTACAATACTAAAGAAGAGATAGATATTTTTATAGATGGTCTTAAAAAAGCTGTAATGATGCTATCATAATTATACAGCATTAACACTTCATCGATTTTATTTAAATTTTTTAAGACAATTTTTACATTTATGTTAATATTATGTTATATTCACTCCCGAATTAACAAAAAAACCAATTTATTTATGAAAAAACTATTTTTTGCATTTGCTGCTTTAGCATTGCTATTCACATCGTGTAGTGACGACCAAAAACAATTTGTTCAAGAAGAAAACATTAATATGGACGATTGGTATGTCTACACTGATGCAGACCTTGACGAAACGTCAAGAATGGCAGAAAACAAAGGAAAATCATGTTACTCAATGGTAAACCTTAACAGACTTTTAAACGAAAATCCTGGACTAGAAAGAAAAATGTATGATATTGAATACCAAACCAGATCTATTATTGCAGGTAAAAAGCCTGATAATCCTGGTGGAGGAAATGGTGGAGGAAATAATGGTGGTGGAGACGATGGTGGTGGAGACCCTCCAGTTGACAACCTAGGGGTTATTAATATTCCTGTTTATGTTCATGTAATTTACTCAAATTCACAACAAAATATTAGCAATGCTCAGATTGATTCTCAAATTCAAGTATTAAATGATGATTTTAGAAGAACTAATAGCGATGCTAGTAATACACCTTCCGTATTTTCTGGAGTAGTTGCAGACTCGGAGATTACCTTCTCTTTAGCGGGAATCACCAGAAAAGCATCTTCAGTTACTTCTTGGGGAACAAACGACGCCATGAAATTTGCCTCTAATGGTGGTGTAGATGTTATAACACCAGAAACACATTTAAATATTTGGGTATGTAATATAGGTGGAGGAATACTTGGTTATGCTCAATTCCCTGGTGGTCCAGCGGCAACAGATGGAATTGTTGTAGGTCCAAATTTTTTCGGTACTACAGGTTACCTTTCTGCTCCATTTGATGGAGGAAGAACAGCAACTCACGAAGTTGGTCATTATTTAAACCTAAGACATATTTGGGGTGATGGTGGATGTAATGTAGATGATTTTGTTGCTGACACGCCAAATGCTAGCGGTCCTAATTATACTGGTACACCATGCACATTCCCTGGACGTAATAGTTGTACTCCTAAAGGAAAGCCAGGTCAACCTGATGATCCAGAT
Source organism: Flavobacteriaceae bacterium (assembly GCA_013042715.1). Classification (GTDB taxonomy): domain Bacteria; phylum Bacteroidota; class Bacteroidia; order Flavobacteriales; family Flavobacteriaceae; genus Site-B15. Next base: position 8,933 of record JABDPN010000071.1, read on the forward strand.
ATGTTCCAAAACTATATGGATTATTCAGATGATACTTGTATGAACTTATTTACTGAAGGTCAAAAAGCAAGAATGAGAGCTCTATTTGAAAGTGGTGGCTCAAGAGCTGCAATTGCTGGAAATTAAAAAATAATATATAGATTATTAAAGGCGCCTTTTTGGCGCCTTTTTTGTATATTATTTTTTTAAAACAAAACATATGAAATATTTAACTATACTTCTTACAATCATTGCCATAAAATCTTGTGGAAGTACCGAACAACTTAATATTAAATCTAAAATACAAGATATGTCCTTATCAGGAATTTATACAATAACTATGTTAGATAAAAACAATGATTCTCATGATTTAACCATAGTGTTTAATGAAGCTGAAAAGAAAATAAGTGGTTTCTCTGGTTGCAATAGATACTTTGGTAGTTATACTTTAGATAATGAAATAATAAAAATTGGACCTCTTGCTTCAACTAAAAAATATTGTATAGGTGAGGCTAATAATATAGAATCTAAGTTTTTAGAAGCACTAGAGAAAACTAATACAATTAATATTACAGAAAATAAAATTCAGTTTCAAAATGAAAAAGTAACCTTACTAGAGGGTACTCTAAAATCTGATGAAGAAGGAAAAAACACTCAAGATAACACAGGCTCAAACTATATAATAACGTATAATGCGTTTTCAAGAGGGTTTTTTAGGACTACAGAATTCAAGAATAACATTGTAGTATTTCAGAATAATAGAAATGAAGAACCAAAAACCTACGCATGCACAAAAGACGATTTAGATAACATAAAAAAACTTTTAGATAACATTCCTTTAAATGCTATTGGCAAGCTAGAAGCTCCTTCTAAAGCACATCAATACGATGGTGCACCTGGAGCAACATTAATAATTAACTACAAAGGTGAAACGTATTCGACAAACACTTTTGATCATGGCAATCCTCCAGAAGAACTAAAAGAATTAATAAACTTTATACTTTCATTAACCGAATCAATGTAAGCTATTGAATAGAATTAATACTTATTGTACTTTTACAAAAAAATTAAAACTGTGACTATTCAAGATATACAAAACGACATTATTGATGAATTCTCCATGTTTGACGATTGGATGCAACGTTATGAGTACATGATAGAACTCGGCAAATCGTTACCACTTATAGACGATTCATCAAAAACAGATGACAACCTTATAAAAGGATGTCAAAGTAAAGTATGGGTTGATGCAAAACTAGAAGACGACAAAATTATCTTTACAGCAGATAGTGATGCCATAATCACTAAAGGAATTATAGCCATTTTAATTCGCGTTTTTTCTAACCAAACACCTAAGGCAATTTTGGAAGCAGATACAGTTTTTATAGATGAAATAGGATTAAAAGAACACTTATCACCTACAAGGGCAAATGGCCTTGTTAGCATGATAAAACAACTTAAAATGTATGCCATTGCATACCAAACACAACTACAATAATGAGTGAAACACCTATAAACACAAATAAACTAGGGATTAAAATTGTTGAAATTTTAAAAACCATTTACGATCCAGAAATTCCAGTAGATATCTACGAGTTAGGATTAATTTACGATGTTTTTGTAAATGAAGATTTTGATGTAAAAGTATTAATGACACTTACAACGCCTAATTGTCCTGTTGCAGAAACATTACCTTTAGAAGTAGAAGAAAAGGTAAGATCCTTAGATGAAGTAAAAACTGCTCATGTAGAAATAACTTTCGATCCACCTTGGACACAAGACTTAATGAGTGAAGAAGCGAAATTAGAACTTGGAATGCTATAAAAATGTCTAAAGAAATTGTAAATCGTGTAGCTAAAAGTAGCCTTGTTACTATAGATCTAGAAGACTTTTACCCTTCAGGAGAACGTGTTTTATTTGATATTAAAGATTGGTTACTAGAAGGCTTGGTTCTTAGAGAAAAGGATTTTAGAACACATGTAGATACTCATGATTGGAGCACATACATAAACAAATATGTAGCCATAACATGTACTACAGATGCTATTATTCCAGATTGGGCTTTTATGCTTGTAGCATTACAATTAGAACCATATGCTAAAAAGGTTGTTGTTGGAAATCTAGAACTTTTAGAATCTTTAGTTTTTCAAGACATTATAAATAATTTTGATGCGTCAGAAGTTAATAACAAACCTGTAATCATCAAAGGTTGCACAAACAAACCCATCCCTTTATCTGCTTACACATTACTTATCAATAAAATTAAATTAGCAGCTAAGTCAATTATGTATGGCGAAGCATGCTCGTCTGTTCCGCTTTATAAAAAGAAACCTTAATATATTCAATGTGACACTTTATTTATATTTGTGTCTAAAGTCTAAAACAACTATTAATTAAAATTAAAACATATGAAAAAAATAATTTTACTTGCAATTATGCTTTGTGGATTTGCTTTTGTACAAGGTCAGACAAAAGAAGAATTAGTAAAGCAAAAATCTGAAAAACAAGCTGAAGCAGATGCAGCACAAGCTGAAGCTAATGCTATTCAAGCAAAAATTGATGCTTTACCTGGTTGGAGAGTTGGAGCTTTTGGAACAATTGGTGGTAGCTTATCCAACTTTAACAATTGGTATGCACAAGGTACACCGAATAACGAATCTGGAAATATAGGATTTACCGTGAATGGGTATGCTAATTTAATTCAAGAGAAATTCTTTTGGAGAAATGCATTAACTACTAATTTAAATTGGGTAAAACTAGACGATAAGGATAACGAGCTAGATGATGATAGCTTTAACCCAACTACAGATGTCTTTAATTTATTTTCTTTGTATGGTAGAAAATTAAACGATAAATGGGCGGTTTCAGGATTAGCTGAATACAGAACTACATTATTAGATAATTTTAACGACCCAGGTTACTTAGATTTAGGTGTTGGTGCTACATGGACGCCTTTAGAAAATCTAATAGTAGTGATTCATCCTGCCAACTATAACTTTGTGTTTGCTGATGGCGATACAGTTTTCGATTCTTCGTTTGGTGCTAAAATAGTTGCTGATTATACAAGACAAATTGGTGCAATTAATTTTAAATCAAACTTCTCAACTTTCCAAAGCTACAAATCCGGAGATTTATCTAATTGGACTTGGACAAACTCATTTGGATATACCTTATGGAAAATGATTGGAGTTGGATTTGATTTTGGTTTAAGAAGTAATAAACAAGAGGCTGCTAATTACCAAGAAGTAGAATTGGAAGATGCAGATAACGATTTACAATCGTACTGGACTTTTGGTCTAAGTTATAAGTTTTAAGAGCGTCTTATATATTATAAAAAGCACCAAAATTGGTGCTTTTTTTATATCATGTTTTCATCATAATCTGGATACAGAAATTCATTATAAGGAAATCGCGTAATATGTATTTTTCTAACTTCATCATAAACACGCTTTCTAAATTCTTCCAAATTGTCTCTATTTAGAGCAGAAATAAACAGTGCATTCCCATCCTGTCTGGACATCCAAGTTTTTTTCCACTCATCAAGCGAATAATTTGCTTTGGTTCGTTGTGCAATCAAATCGGTTTCATCAAATGGTTCATGAGTATAAGCATCGATTTTATTAAACACCATTATAGTTGGCTTATCTGAACTATCTATTTCACCCAAAATATTATTTACAGATTCTATATGTTCTTCAAAATTTGGATGCGAAATATCTACAACATGTAGTAACAAATCGGCTTCTCTTACTTCGTCAAGAGTACTTTTAAAAGATTCAACAAGTTGTGTTGGAAGTTTTCTAATAAAACCAACAGTATCACTCATTAAAAATGGAAGATTCTTTACAACAACTTTTCTTACTGTAGTATCTAGAGTTGCAAATAATTTATTTTCTGCAAAAACTTTAGACTTGCTTACTACATTCATTAAAGTAGACTTTCCAACATTTGTGTAACCTACAAGTGCCACTCTTACAAGCTTACCTCTATTCCCACGTTGTACAGACATCTGCTTATCAATCTTCTGTATTTTTTGTTTTAACAAAGTAATTTTATCTCTTACAATACGTCTATCGGTTTCTATTTCTGTTTCTCCTGGACCACGCATACCAATTCCACCTTTTTGACGCTCAAGGTGTGTCCACATACCTTTTAATCTAGGGAGCAAATACTCACATTGCGCTAATTCTACTTGAGTTCTAGCATAACTAGTTTGTGCACGTTGAGCAAATATATCTAGAATAAGATTCGTTCTATCTAGTACTTTGCAATTTAAAATCTTACTAATATTGCGTTCTTGTGCTGGTGTTAACTCGTCATCAAAAATGGCTGTTCCTACTTCATTCTCTTCTATAAATTTTTGAACATCAGCCATTTTCCCCGAGCCAATAAATGTTTTTGGATTAGGCATTTCCATTTTTTGGGTAAAGCGTTTTACCACTTCGCCTCCTGCAGTATAGGTTAAAAACTCTAGTTCGTCCAGATACTCTTTAGATTTGTCAATATCCTGGTCTTTAGTAATTACACCTATTAAAACTGCTTTTTCATGAAATATGTTTTTACTTTCAATCATAAATTTTATTGTGCTGCAAATGTACAAATTGAAACTCTATATTTTATTTCTTTTCTATAGATAAGATTTTAGTACATTTAAACTCAATTATCATAATATTTATGGCAGATCGCGAAATAAAAAATTCAGATTATTTTACAGTAGCATTTTATAACCTTGAAAATCTTTTCGACACTTTTGATGATCAATATACAAACGATAACGATTTTCTGCCAAAATCTGAAAAACATTGGACCGAAAAACGATATAGAAAAAAAATTAGAAAACTAGGTTATGCGATATCTAGAATAGGAAGACAAACAGCTAAAAAGCACCCAACTATTGTAGGTCTTGCTGAAGTAGAAAACAAACTTGTTATAAAAGACCTTTTAGAATCTAAAGCCCTAAAAGAATACAATTATAGATATGTTCATTATGATTCTCCTGACGAACGCGGAATTGATGTTGCATTAATCTATGATGCCGATGTTTTTAAAGTTATGCATTCCGAAGTCTTTTCGCTTAACTTGTATGATGAAGATGGTAATAGAGACTATACAAGAGACATTCTTTTGGTAAAAGGTAAACTTAAAAATGAAAAAATTTATATTCTCGTTAACCATTGGCCTTCCAGACATTCGGGTGAAGAATTAACAGAACCTCATAGAATTCTAGCTTCAAATAAAGTACTTGAAATTATAGACATTATTAAATCCAAAGATTCTAATGCAAAAATAATTGTTATGGGGGATTTTAACGATGGCCCTTATAACAAAAGTGTTAAGCAACTTGTAAATAAAGAAGATTTTTATAATCCTATGGAATCCTTAAAATCATATACTAGGGGAAGTGTAAACCATAGATTAGAATGGTATCTCTTCGACCAAATTCTATTTTCCACAAACTTCTTTGAGATAAAACAAAACTCACACACCTTTTCTAAAGCAAATATTTTTGATTCAGAATTTTTAAAACAGTATAAAGGAAAATATAAGGGTGGTCCTTTTAGAACGTATGTGGGTTTAAAATATAAAGGTGGTTATAGTGATCATTTCCCAGTTTATATTCATTTAAAACGAATCTCATAAAACATTAAAACGATTATGACATTTTACTAGTCCTTTTGTCGGTTTTATATGCACTTTGTCTATTAACAGATTATTAACAGATTAGTTAATTTACTTTTTTTCTATCTTAATGCTCTTATAGGTTTTTCAACATATTAACCTAGTTTTTAGTAACCAACTTAATCATTTTATAATGAAAAAAATTACATTATTAATTTTTGCGTTTTTAACACTATGTTTTAGTGTAAGCGCGCAATATTCATTTCCTACAATTGCAGGACCAACAAACGTAGCTGCTGGGTCTCCTGTAACGTTAAGCATTAATGATGCTGGAAATTCTGAAGCAGTACCTGTTTCTTCAACTGGTACATATTCTTCTTTTTCAGTATCAGCAGATTGGGCAGCTGGTGGAGGTGGCCCATGGTCTTCAGAAGCAGGACTAAACTTAAATACCTCAGCTGGTTCTGTCAATATTCCTACCGCAACTTCAGGTAGTGGAACAAATGGGAATGCAACAACACTAGTTTTTGAAGGCGATTTCTCTGGACCTTATGATCCTGCGGTAAATGGCTTTCTTGAGATTATTTTAAGTCAATCTTGGGGAGGTTCTGATGCAGACTGGTCAAATATTGTAGTGACAATCTTTGAGTCACCAACATGTTTTGAACCTTTTGGTTTAAGTACAAATAATATTTTAGCTACATCAGTAGATGTTAGCTGGACTTCTTCTGGATCTGAAACAGATTGGGAAGTAGTAGTACAACCTGCAGGAACTGGAGAACCATCTGGATCTGGATCTGCTGCATCAACTAATCCTTATACCTTTTCAGGTTTAACAGCTGCAACAGATTATGAAGTATATGTAAGAGCAAATTGTTTAAGTGATGGGTTTAGCACATGGGCTGGACCAATTAACTTCACAACAGCTTGTGATGTTTTTATTCCTGAATACTTAGAAGATTTCACTACAATTATTCCAAACTGTTGGGATGAAGCAAGTAATGGTGATGGTGTAACTGGACCAACAGATTTAGGTGCTGGTAGTTGGACATCTGATGGATATTTAAATAATGGGTTTAGTGGAGCTTATAAAATTAATTTATATGCTAGTTCTAAAAGCGATTGGATTTTATCACCTCAAATTGATTTAACAGGTGGACCATTTCAAGTAGAATTTGATTTTGGTATCATGGAATGGTTAAGTTCTACAACAGCTGGGACCTTAGGTTCTGATGATACTGTTGAGCTTTACATTACTACTGATAATTGGGCGACTTGGACAAATCTTTTAACCATAGATAATACTTTTGTAGTTCCTGCTACAGGAACACAAATTGTATACAATTTATCTGCATATTCTGGAGAAATTGTACAATTTGGCATATTAGGTTCCGAAGGAACTGTAGATGATTCTGCAGATAATGATGTTTTTGTTGATAATTTTAGAGTTCGTGAAATTCCTTCATGTAACGAACCTAATGGAATGATGCATGCTAATACATCTGCAGATTCAACAGATCTTAATTGGAATGCAGGAAATACAGAAACTAATTGGAATCTTGAAATTAACCCTGATGCAGATTTCACTCCTGGAAACTCTGAAGCAAGTATTACAGATACTGCTACAGGAACACCTAATTATACCGTTTCTGGTTTAATGATTGATACTACATACTATATATACTATCAAGCAGATTGTGGCGGAAGTGGTACAAGTGCTTGGGTAGGCCCTTATACTTTCCTAAATGGTTATTGCGAATCTGATCCATCATCTAATGATGGAAGTGGAATATCTGAAATCGTTTTAGGAAGCACTACTTTCACTTCTGGAGGTGATTTAACCTATGAAAACTTCACTGCAACATCAGTTGATGTCCCAGAATTAATAACCGTAAATCTTCAAATAACCTTTGCACATACATTTACATATGGAACAAATGTTTGGATAGATCTAAATAATGATTTAGTATTCGATAATACTACTGAATTAGTTTTTCAAGGCAATTCATCAGGTGGAACTAATCCACATGTTTTAGACGCATCATTTGTAATGCCTTCTACTTCTTATGGTATTTATAGAATGAGAATTGGTTCAGCTGATTTTGGACAAAGTACACCTAACCCTTGTTATAATGGTTCTTGGGGTGTCACTGCAGATTTCTCAATAAATGTTGTTGCACCTCCATCTTGTATCCCTCCAAGTTTCTTAACTGTATCCAATATTGATGGGACTTCGGCTGACATTAGTTGGACTGCAAATAATGGTGAAACTGCCTGGGAATATGTTGTGCAACTTGCAGGAACTGGAGAACCAAGTGGAACAGGAGTTTCTTCAGCAACGAATTCATTAACTGAATCTGGATTAGATTACTCTACTGACTACGAATTATACGTTAGATCAGATTGTGGTGGTGGAGATCTTAGTACTTGGTCTGGACCAGTTAACTTTACGACAACTATTCAAACTTTTTACGATATTGTCTGTGATACAGATTCTCCAATTAATATAAATTATTGTTATGATAATAATGATACAACTGCTTGGACATTTAATTCTGATAACGGATTCCCAATTGAGTTAGTTTTTAATTCAGGAACAATTGAAGGATTCTGGGATGATATCACAATTTATGATGGTTCAGATAACACAGCTCCAGTATTATTTAATAACAATGATAATGATCAAGACGATTTAGCAGGATTAGTAATTGAAACCACTGGAACATCGTTATACATAGAAATTGATTCTGACAGTTCAGCAAGCTGTCAATCTTCTAGTTTCTATACACCATGGGATTTTGATGTGATTTGTAAAACATGTCTAGATCCAGAAGCTACTTTTACAGTAATTGGAGATTGTGATACAACTCAAGAATTTACTGTAGATGTTGATATTACTGATATGGGAACTGCAACATCATTAATCGTTTCAGATGGAACTTCTAACCAAACAGTCACTTCAACAGGAGTTGTTACATTTGGTCCATATCCTGAACAAACACCAACTATTATTACTATAACTAATGCTGATGATACGAGTTGTGAAATTTCTAGTAGTGTTTTAAACTTAATCTGTCCTCCTCCTCCAAACCCTTGTTCAATTATTTACGCAGGAGAAGACACTTCAGTTTGTGAAGGCGCAAGTATTAATCTTTCTGCTGATTTTCAAGTATTAGGACAAGATTTAAATACTTACGAAATTAATGCCTTAGACACTTGTCCTCAACCACCTGCAAGTGGTGGAGAACCAACAAGTGTTGAAATTGATGACAGATGGTCTGGTGTAATTGATTTAGGATTTGATTTTTGTTTCTTTGCTGGTACTTACAACCAAATATTAATTGGATCTAATGGTGTCGTTTCTTTTGATTTATCTAATGCTGATGGATTTAACGGATGGAATATTGATCCAGGAGATACTTTACCAAACAACACAAATTCATCTCTTGCTGATGCTAATATCTTTGGTGTAGCTCATGATATTGATCCATCAGTATGTGGAGATATTAATTACTATTTATTAGGCTCAGCACCATCTAGACAATTTGTAATAAACTACACAGATATTTGCCATTTTAGTTGTAATGAATTAACATCTAGTACTCAAATAATTCTTTATGAGTCTTCAAATACAATAGATGTTAATATTTTCAACAAGCCAACTTGTGAAACTTGGAATGATGGTAATGCTGTTGTTGGGGTTCAAAATCCAGCTGGTACAGTTGCATTTACGCCTCCTGGAAGAAATACAGGTGTTTGGGAAGCTACTGATGAATTCTGGAGATTTACACCTTCTACTGGAGCACCAAATTATGTTTTAGAATGGTATGATGGAGATACTTTAGTTGGCACAGGAGATACTGTAAATGTTTCTCCTACTGAAACAACAACTTATACTGCAGCTATTACTTATAATTTATGTACTGGTGAATCTGCAACAGTTACAGATGATGTTACTATTGAAATTTTTGATAATCCAGAACCTGTTGCTGTTCAAGACACAATTATAATATGTGAAGGAATTGAAACTACTTTAGAAGTAAATGTTGAAAATTCTGATATACCAGATACTATAGTTTATTATTGGACATACGACGGTGTTGATGTTCAATCTGGACCAGAAAACACCTATACAATTCCTGAAGGCACTTCGCAATTTGGAGACTTTATTGTAACTGCAATTGATGGTAATGGTTGTTTTGGTGACACTATAATAAGTGTTGTTCAAGGAGAATATCCAGCTGTTTCTCCAGTAGAACCAGTTATTAATAAGTGTATTAATGAAGAGGCAATTTTAGAAGTTGTTGTATCAAACCTAAGTGTGCTATACGGAAATGTAATCTATGATTGGTATTTAGATGGAACACTTTTACAATCTGGAACAGATAACACATATATTCATGGTATAGGAGCACAAGAAGGTCTTGTAACAGTAGATGTTTACGATGATGTAACTCAATGCTTGTCTGAAACTCAAATTACTGTTTCATATTACGAAAATGCTAATTGTGTTGATATTCCTCAAGGATTATCTCCAAACAACGATGGTTATAATGATTGCTTAATACTCGATCATTTGGATGACAGAGACGATATCTCTAAGGCTATTGTCTTTAATCGCTATGGAACAAAAGTTTATGAGCTGAATAATTATGTAGATCAATGGTGTGGTACTAATCAAGATGGCGAAGTATTGCCGGTTGGTACGTATTACTATATTATCTATTTTAATTCAGACAGAAAACCAATAACGAGTTGGATTTACT
>JABDPN010000044.1 GCA_013042715.1 Flavobacteriaceae bacterium
CTATCATACTATGGTAAAAAAGTTAGAGATTCAAGAGATGGTGGTTATGGGAAAATTTCTGTAGCTAAAGCTTTTGAGGTCTCTTCAAATACAGGAATTGTTAAAGCAATACATAACAATTACACAAAAAATCCAGAAAAATTTGTTGATGGTTTATATAGAATGAACTTAAACGACACTCTAGAACTGCCAATTATTGGAGAAGGAAAACCAATTATTCCAGATCCAAGAATTAAAAATAAGCGTTGGAGTGGAATTGCTTTAGAATGGATGGCTTATGGTTATGGAGTTTCTTTTACGCCATTACAAACGTTAACGTTTTATAATGCCATTGCTAATAATGGTGAAATGGTAAGACCTCGATTTTTAAAAGAAGTAAGAGAATATGGCAGACCAATTGAATCTTTTGATAAAGAAGTAATTAACGAGAAGATATGTTCTCAAGAAACAGTAGAAATTTTGCAACAATTATTAAAGAATGTTGTAACCAAAAAACATGGAACTGGCAATCGTTTATATGAAGAAAACTTTTCTATGGCAGGCAAAACTGGAACTTGTCAAAAAGATTATAGAGATAAAGAAAAGCTAAACTACATATCTTCATTTGTTGGGTTTTTTCCTGCTGAAGAACCAAAATATTCATGTATCGTTGTTATTCATGAACCAGATAAAAGTGTTGGTTACTATGGAGCGGATGTATCTGGACCAGTTTTTAAAAAAATAGCTCAGAAAATTTATACAGATTCTCCAATTATAGATAAAGTTGAAAACTTGAATCTTGCAGATCAATCTATAGAAAAAAATTACGATTCTTACTTCGAAACTACCCAAAAATATAAAACCATTATGCCAGATTTAAAAGGTATTCCTGCTATGGATGCTATAACCATATTAGAAAATATGGGAATGAAAGTAAAGGTTATTGGTAGTGGACATGTAAAAAAACAATCTGTAGAAAAAGGTGTAAAACTTAAACCCAAACAAACCATAACTCTAGAATTATCTTGATTAGTTTAAAAGACATATTGTATAAGGTAAATATTAATGCTGTTGTAGGAGATACAAACGTTTTAATAGATCAGGTGCATTTCGATTCTAGAAAAATTGATAATGCAGATGTTTTTGTTGCTATAAAAGGTAATGTTGTAGATGGTCATGAATTTATCAATGATGTTATAAAAAATGGTGCAAGTGCAATTATTTGCGAAAAAACCCCTAATAAATTAACACATGGTGTTACATATGTAGAAGTGGATAATACAGCAAAAGCTTTAGCATATATAGCTGCAAATTATTACAATTCTCCATCTGAAAATCTAAAGCTTGTTGGTGTTACTGGTACAAACGGTAAAACTACAATAGCAAGTTTGTTATACCAGCTATTTAAAAAGGCAGGTTTTAAAGTAGGTTTATTATCAACTGTTAAGATTATGGTTGATGAGATTGAATATAAAGCAACTCATACAACACCAGACTCTTTAACTATAAATTCCTATTTATCTGAGATGAATAATGAAGGAGTTGAATTTTGTTTCATGGAAGTAAGCTCTCATGGAATTCATCAATATAGAACTGAAGGGTTACATTTTGAAGGCGGAATTTTCACCAATCTATCTCATGAACATTTAGATTATCATAATACGTTTTCAGAATACAGAGATGTAAAAAAATCATTTTTCGACAATCTTCCAAAAACTGCATTTTCACTTGTTAATATAGACGATAAGAACGGTCAAGTAATGCTTCAGAATACTGATTCTAAGCAATACACTTATGCTTTAAAAACTTATGCTAATTATAGAGCTCAGATTTTAGAAAACCAGTTTAATGGATTACTGCTTAAGATTAATGAATATGAAGTGTGGACAAAATTAATAGGAAATTTTAACGCATATAACCTTCTAGCAATTTACGCAACTGCAGAATTATTAGGATTAGAAAATACTGAGATTTTAAGATTAATAAGTGAGTTAGAAAATGTTAACGGAAGATTTCAATACTTCGTTACAGAAGGAAATATTACTGTAATAATTGATTATGCACACACTCCTGATGCTTTAAAAAATGTTATTGAGACTATCAATTGCATAAGAACAAATAATGAGAAGTTAATTACAGTAGTTGGTTGTGGAGGAGATAGAGATAAAACCAAAAGACCAAAAATGGCTCACATAGCATCTGCATTAAGTTCTAAGGTTGTTTTTACTAGTGATAATCCTAGGTCTGAAGATCCACAAGTAATACTTTCTGAAATGGAAGCAGGAGTGGAACCGTTAAATTTCAAAAAAACATTAAGCATAATAGATAGGAAACAAGCAATTAAAACGGCTTGCCAATTAGCAAAGCCAAATGATATCATTTTGGTTGCTGGTAAAGGACATGAAACTTATCAAGAAATAAATGGTGAAAGAATCGATTTTGACGATTATAAAATAGTAGAAGAATTTTTAAAACAATTACAGAAATAGATGTTGTATTACCTATTTGAATATTTAGAAAAAGAATTTCAGTTTCCAGGAGCTTCATTGTTTGGTTTTATAACCTTTAGAGCAGCAATGGCTGTAATATTGTCGCTATTAATATCTACTATTTATGGTAAAAGAATAATTAATTTTTTACGAAGAAAGCAAGTAGGAGAATCTATAAGAG
>JABDPN010000088.1 GCA_013042715.1 Flavobacteriaceae bacterium
TGCAATATTGTTGACACTAAACGATGATTGAAGTGCTGTATATTTATATAGTTTATTTAAAACAATATTAGGAATAGCATCACGCTTTAAAACGTAAACAATACGCATACCATTTCTATCAGATTCATCTCTGATTGTAGCAATTCCATCTAACTTCTTATCGTTTACTAAATCAGCAGTTTTCTTAATCATATCTGCTTTATTAACCTGATAAGGAATTTCTGTAACAATAATAGATTCTTTGCCATTAACTTCTTCAATAATAGCAGAACCTCGCATTACTATACGACCTCTTCCAGTCTTAAAAGCTTCTCTTACACCGTCGTATCCATAGATAATTCCACCAGTTGGAAAATCTGGTGCTTTTACATGTGTTATAAGCTCATCAACTTCAATATTTGTATTATCAATATAAGCTACAGTTCCATCTACTACTTCAGATAAATTGTGTGGAGGCATATTTGTTGCCATACCAACTGCGATTCCTGATGCTCCATTAACTAATAATCCAGGAATTCTAGTTGGAAGTACTGTTGGTTCTTGGAGTGTGTCGTCAAAGTTTAGTTTATGATCTACTGTTTCTTTATCGATATCTGCTAACATGTCTTCAGAAATCTTGCGCATACGTGCTTCTGTATATCGCATTGCTGCTGGACTATCACCGTCAATAGAACCAAAGTTCCCCTGTCCGTCTACAAGCATGTAACGTAAACTCCACTCTTGAGCCATACGTACCATTGTATCGTAAACCGAAGTATCTCCATGTGGATGATACTTACCTAAAACTTCTCCAACTATTCTTGCTGACTTCTTGTATGCTGTATTAGATTTTACGCCTAACTCATGCATACCATAAAGTACTCGTCTATGCACTGGTTTTAATCCATCTCTAACGTCTGGAAGCGCACGTGACACAATGACTGACATTGAATAATCAATGTAAGCCGATTTCATTTCATCTTCAATATTTATTGGAATGAGTTTTTCTCCTTCTGCCATAAAAAATTTATTAATTTTTAATCGTTATTTCGAATCAGGCTAATATACATATTTTGATAGTCGTAGGGCGACATTCAAAAGGTTTTTTTAACATATTTTATCAACAAATTTAATAGTGATAATCGTTAATAAGTATCTTGTTAAAAGTTTTGAATTTTTAAACATTTTTTTGTCTATTAGCAAAGGCTTGCATAATTAAGGTATAGTTTTTGCTTTTATTATGTTGTTTTTACTATTTTTAATGCGGAAAGGATATATTTTATGGACGATAATTTTTCACCAAGAGTAAAAGATGTAATTACCTACAGTAAAGAAGAAGCATTACGTTTAGGCCATGATTTTATTGGGACAGAACACTTAATGCTTGGATTGTTGCGTGAAGGTAATGGAAAAGCAATTGAGATATTAAATGCTTTAGATATTGACTTAAATCATTTAAGAAGGAAAGTAGAGATTCTTAGTCCTGCAAACCCAAATGCTACTATCACATCCAAAGAAAAGAAAAACTTACATCTAACTAGACAAGCCGAACGTGCTTTAAAAACAACATTTTTAGAAGCTAAATTGTTTCAAAGTTCAACAATTAACACTGCGCATTTACTGCTTTGTATACTTAGAAACGAAAACGATCCAACAACTAAACTTTTAAATAAACTAAAAGTTGATTATGATAATGTTAAAGAACAATTTAAATATATGATTGCTAACGACGACGATTTTATAGACACTCCAAAAGCAGAATCTTTTCCAGATGACGATTCAGCATCTGAGGAACAACCAAAGGACAATCCATTTACTCCTGCTCCAACTAAGGGAAATAAAAAATCTAAAACACCTGTTTTAGATAATTTTGGTCGTGACCTTACAGTTATGGCAGAAGAAGGTAAACTGGATCCTGTAGTTGGTCGTGAAAAAGAAATACAACGTGTTTCACAAATATTAAGTAGAAGAAAGAAAAACAATCCACTTTTAATAGGTGAACCTGGAGTTGGTAAATCTGCTATTGCAGAAGGATTAGCAGAGCGAATTGTTAAACGTAAAGTTTCAAGAATACTATTCAACAAACGTGTTGTCACCTTAGATTTAGCTAGTTTAGTTGCTGGAACTAAATATAGAGGACAGTTTGAAGAACGTATGAAAGCAGTGATGAATGAGCTTGAAAAGAATGATGATATCATTTTATTTATTGATGAAATTCATACTATTGTTGGAGCTGGAGGAGCTACTGGAAGTTTAGATGCCTCGAATATGTTTAAACCAGCTTTAGCTCGTGGCGAAATACAATGTGTTGGAGCTACTACTCTAGACGAATACAGACAATATATTGAAAAAGATGGTGCTTTAGAACGTCGTTTCCAAAAAGTAATTGTAGAACCAACAACTGTTGAAGAAACTATTGAAATTCTAAACAATATTAAAAGTAAATACGAAGACCATCATAACGTTGAGTATACACAAGAAGCAATTGAAGCTTGTGTAAAGTTGACAAATAGATACATGACAGAGCGATTCCTACCAGACAAAGCGATAGATGCTTTAGATGAAGCAGGTTCTAGAGTTCATATAACAAATATTGATGTACCTGATCAAATTCTTGAGTTAGAAAAGCAACTTGAAGCAGTTAAAGAAACTAAAAATACAGTTGTTAAAAAGCAAAAGTATGAAGAAGCTGCAAAACTTAGAGATGACGAAAAACGTCTTGAAAAGAGTTTAGCTGAAGCTCAGACTACTTGGGAAGAAGAATCTAAAATGCATCGTGAAGTTGTGACTGAAGAAAATGTAGCTGATGTGGTTTCTATGATGACAGGAATACCTGTAAATCGTGTAGCACAAACAGAAAGTAACAAATTAGCTGTGCTTCCAGAACTCATAAAAGGAAAGGTTATTGGTCAAGATGAAGCTGTTGCAAAGGTTGTTAAGGCTATTCAGCGCAATCGTGCTGGACTTAAAGATCCTAATAAGCCAATTGGGTCATTTATATTTTTAGGACAAACAGGAGTTGGAAAAACGCAGTTAGCTAAAGTACTTTCTAGAGAATTATTCGATAGTGAAGATGCTCTTGTTAGAGTTGATATGAGTGAATACATGGAAAAATTTGCAATTTCAAGACTTGTTGGTGCGCCTCCAGGATATGTTGGTTATGAAGAAGGTGGACAATTAACCGAAAAAGTAAGACGTAAACCTTATGCGGTAATTCTACTTGATGAAATTGAAAAAGCACATCCAGATGTATTTAACATGTTACTTCAAATTCTAGATGATGGCTTTATAACAGATAGCCTTGGTAGAAAAATTGATTTTAGTAATACTATTATTATTATGACTTCTAATATTGGAGCTAGAAAGTTAAAAGATTTTGGAACAGGAGTTGGTTTTGGAACGTCTGCTCAAAAATCTCAAGAAAAGAGTCATGCGAAAAGTGTTATAGAAAACGCTCTTAAAAAAGCATTTGCTCCAGAATTTTTAAACAGAATTGATGATGTTGTTGTATTTAATGTTCTCGAAAAAGAACATATTAACAAGATTATTGATATAGAATTAGAAAAACTACTAGGAAGAATAAAAGAACTAGGCTACAATCTAAAATTATCTAAAAAAGCCAAGGATTTTATTGCAGAAAAAGGGTTTGACAAACAATATGGAGCAAGACCTCTAAAACGTGCAATACAGAAATATATAGAAGATGCTTTAGCAGAGGAAATTATTAAATCACAAATACAAGAAGGTGATGTCATTAAAATGGATTTAGATAAAGCTTCTGAAGAATTAAGTATTAAGGTTGAACGTAAACAAAAACCAAAAGAATCCTAATTGCTTAAAAACAAATATTTAGCTCCAATATTATTATGTATTGGAGCTTTTTTTAATGTATATTTTAAAAAAACTTAGCTACATGTCTCCAGAAGAATTAAAATCCATAAAACATAGTATAGAGCAAGAATTAGTAGAAACAACTTCATCTATAGAACATTATAGAAATCTTACAAAACCTATCGCTCCAGAAAATGCTATTGGACGCATTTCAAGAATGGATGCCATTAATAACAAATCTATTAATGAAGCAGCTTTAAAAAAAGCAGAACAAAAATTAAAAAACTTACAAATTGCTTTAAATAACCTTAATGATTCTGATTTTGGGATTTGTGCAAAATGTAATCAAAATATTCCAATAGGAAGAATTCTTTTAATGCCACAATCCAGATTTTGTGTTCAATGTGCTAGATAAAAATAAAATAATTTATTTTAATCATTTTCAAGTAGAGATATTTATTATAAAAAAATAGGCAGCTTAAAAGCTGCCTATTTTTAGTTTAATTATTAATTAATTATTAATCAAGTTTCTTTAAACTAGATGAAACTATTTTCTTATAAGCAGTTCCATTATTAGTAGAAAGTTTTACAATAAACATTTGATTATCTAAATTAGACATATCTAATCTAGTTTCACCAATTGTTCCAGCTTTGTATGAACTATCTGTTGCATTTATAATTCTTACACCTCTTAAGTCAAATAATTCTATTTGAACACTTGTGTCAAAAGTAAAGTTGTATCTAATAAATACTTCATTATCAAATGGAACAGGATAAGCTTGGAATCTAATTGCTGTGTTATCATCTGTTAACTCATCATTTATTGTTTCAGATGGAATCTCACATTCTATAGAATCATAAGAACCTTCTTCTGGTACAAATGTACCTGTATTCCATGGAGAACAATGGCATATAACTTCACAAGTTACGGCATGTACAATAACATTAATTGCTCCTGATGCTGCAATAGGTCCAACTTGATAAGTTGTAACATTGTCTAGATCATCTGCAACAACAGTATATTGTCCAGGTGCAACTGTTGGAGATCCATTAATATTAGGAGTTGCATCGCAACCTACATATACATGAGCTTCTGTCATAACATAATTGAACCAATCTTCACCATCGCCTAACATATTGTAAGTCACATAGACTTCACCATTATTATAATCTACTGTTGCAGTACCAACAAATACTCCATTATTTACATCGCAATGTGCTGCTCCAGCATAGAGATCCATTGTATATGTTCCTTCAGTTTCATAATAGTTAGACCATCCCCAACGTCT
>JABDPN010000092.1 GCA_013042715.1 Flavobacteriaceae bacterium
TGAATCTGATAGAAATGGTATGCGTATTGTTTACGTTTTAAAGCGTGATGCTATTCCTAATATTGTTTTAAATAAACTATATAAATATACAGCACTTCAATCATCGTTTAGTGTCAACAATATTGCATTAGTTAATGGACGTCCGCAAATGTTGAATCTTAAAGATATGATTCATCATTTTGTAGAGCATAGACATGATGTAGTTGTAAGACGAACGCAATACGAATTAAGAAAAGCAGAGGAGCGAGCACATATATTAGAAGGATTAATCATTGCTTCAGATAATATTGATGAAGTTATTGCATTAATTAGAGCATCTTCAAATGCAGATGAAGCTCGACAAAAATTAATAGATAGATTTAAATTATCAGAAATTCAAGCTAAGGCAATTGTAGAAATGCGTTTGCGCCAATTAACAGGTCTTGAGCAAGATAAACTTAGAGCAGAATATGAAGATTTAATTAAAACTATTGAAGATTTAAAAGATATTCTTGATAAGAAAGATCGTAGAATGGACATCATTAAAAATGAGCTTTTAGAGGTAAAAGCTAAATATGGTGACGAAAGGCGTTCTCAAATTGAGTATGCTGGAGGTGATCTTTCTATAGAAGATATGATTCCAAACGAAAAAGTTGTTTTAACTATTTCTCATGCTGGTTACATTAAAAGAACATCTTTAACAGAGTACAAAACTCAACATAGAGGAGGCGTTGGTCAAAAAGCTTCAACTACTCGTAACGAAGATTTCTTAGAACATCTATTTGTTGGTACCAACCATCAGTATATGTTGTTCTTTACGCAAAAAGGAAAATGTTTCTGGATGCGTGTTTACGAAATTCCAGAAGGAAGTAAAACATCAAAAGGTAGAGCAATTCAAAACCTTATTAATATCGAGCAGGACGATAAAGTTAAAGCCTTTATTTGTACTCAAGACCTTAAAGATGAAGATTACATCAACAATCATTATGTAATCATGGCAACTAAGAAAGGTCAAGTTAAGAAAACGTCTTTAGAGCAATATTCTAGACCAAGAACTAATGGTATTAATGCTATTACTATAAAAGATGATGATGAGCTGTTAGAAGCTAAATTAACTTCTGGAGATAGTCAAGTTATGCTTGCTGTTAAATCTGGAAAAGCTATTCGTTTTGAAGAAGAAAAAACAAGACCAATGGGAAGAAATGCTTCTGGTGTTAGAGGAATTAAACTAGCAAATGCAGAAGATGAGGTTGTTGGAATGATTGCTATAGAAAATCCACAAGAAGAATCTGTGTTGGTTGTATCTGAAAATGGATATGGAAAACGAACCTATATTGATGATCCAGAAGATGGAGAACCAATCTACAGAATAACAAACAGAGGAGGGAAAGGTGTAAAAACAATTTCTATTACTGAAAAAACAGGAGATTTAGTAGCAATTAAGAGTGTAACAGATGAAGATGATTTAATGATTATCAATAAATCTGGGATTGCAATTAGATTAGCAGTTAAAAATCTGAGAGTAATGGGAAGAGCAACTCAAGGGGTTAAGTTAATTAACTTAAAGAATAGCGATTCCATTGCTGCTGTTGCAAAAGTTATGCCTGATGAAGACGATATAGATGATGAAAATGGAGTAGATAATTCCAATGATGGCACAACAATTGATAATACCAATAATGAACAATAAATATTAACACATTAAATAAGATTAAAAAATGAAAAAGTATGTAGTTTTATTAATAGCAGTTACAATAAGTGCTTTTTCTTTTGCTCAAAAAACAGAACTTAAAGGAGCAGAGAAAGCATTAAAGAGTAACAATTTTGCAAGTGCTAAAACTTTCATAAAAAGTGCGGAAGCTATGAAAGCTTCTATGGATGTTAAAAATCTAGCAAAGTTCTACTATCTTAAAGGTAAAGCTTATTATGCTAATGGAACTGGATCAGATCAAGATGTTCAAATTGCATTAGATAATTTTAAAAGTTTAAAAGAAACTGAAAAGAAATCAGGTAAAAAAGTTTACACTTCACAAGTAAAAGAAATTGAAACAAACATGATAAATTCTTTTATCGAAAAAGCTCAAAAAGCTTTAGCAGCAAAGAATTACGAGTCATCTTACTTAAATTTTGAACGTGTATATCGCTTATCTTCAACGGATACTGCATTTTTATATAATGCAGCAGTTTTAGCAACTCAAAATAAAAGTTACGACAAAGCCTTAAGTTTTTATAATGAGTTAAAAAGTATAGGATATACAGGTGTAGAGACAGAATATTTTGCAACTAATGTTAGTACTGCTAAAAAAGAATCTTTTCCTTCTAAATTATTAAGAGATGCTTCTGTTAGAACAAAAACTCATAATAATCCTGTTGACGAAAAGTCGAAATCCAAAATAGGTGAAATGGCAAAAAATATTGCTGTTATCTACATAGAAAAAGGCGAAAATGAAAAAGCTATCGAAGCGATAGAAAAAGCTAAAGCTGAAGATCCTGAAAATTTTGATTTATTAGTTGCAGAATCTAATGTAAGATATAAATTAGGTCATATTGAAAAATATAAAGAGTTAGTTTCACATGCTTTAGAATTACAACCAGATAATATCGATCTGCATTTTAATTTAGGTGTAATTGCATCTGAAGCTAAAGAGTATGAAGAAGCTAAAAAGCACTATGAGAACGCAATTAAATTAGATCCAACTTATGTCAATGCTCAAATGAATATGGGAGCATTAATTTTAGATCAAGAGCAATATATAATTGACGAAATGAATAAACTTGGTAGTTCTGCAGCAGACGATAAAAGATACGAAGAACTAAAGATAGAACGAAAGCAATTATACTTAGATGCAATTCCTTATTTAGAAACAGCTTTAGATTTAGATGTAACTAACATTGCAGCAGCAAGAACTCTAATGAATATTTATAGCGCCTTAGACGATACTGATAATTTCCAGAAAATGAAAGCTAAAGTTGAAGCTATCGAAAATGGACAATAATTTTAAAATTATATAAAAAAACCACTCATTTAGAGTGGTTTTTTTATATAATCTTTTTAATAACCCTTAGCTTATGTGTATGCGCGTTTTTTTCGATGTTATATATTCCAGAATGGTCTAGTCTATCAATCCTTACTTTGCCATGTGCATGAATAATATGGTTATCTTTCATAATTATTCCTACGTGAATGATATCACCTTCTTCGTTATCAAAAAATGCTAAATCTCCAGGTTCACTTTCTTCAATAAAACTTAGTGCTTCACCTTGATTAGCCTGTTGAGAAGCATCTCTCTGTAATTTATAGCCATTTAGTTTATATACCATTTGAGTAAGGCCAGAACAATCTATACCAAAAGGTGATTTTCCTCCCCAAAGATATGGTGTGTTTAAATAAAGAAAAGCAGTTTTCAAAAGATTTTCTTTTGATTGTTCACCAGAAGTAAAATGTCCATCAAAAGTATGTCCTAATAAAGGTAAAGTATGTATACTAGCACCAAGAGTAATTGGATATATATGTTGTTTCTCACAATCTACATATTCTACTAAATCTGTAACATATTTGCCTTCAGCTACAGAATATGTTTGGAAATCTTTTTGAGAAATTTCAATGTATTGTTTGGTGTCAATCCAACCCTCATAATTATCAAAAGCTAATTTAACTTGAGACCATTTTTTGTTACTTTCAATAATTTCGAATAATTCACCATATAGTATTTGCGATACTATTTCGCTTTTGTCTGAAGGTTCAGCTCTTAAAGGGACAATACTTAATGTACAAATTCCAAAAGGCATTTACTAAATTTAAATTCGTTCTAGTACCATTGCAGAAGCACCACCACCACCATTACAAATAGCTGCAGCACCTATTTTGGCATTTTGTTGTTTTAAAACATTTATTAGAGTAACTAATATTCTTGCACCAGAGCATCCTAAAGGATGACCTAAAGAAACAGCACCTCCATTAATATTAACCCTATCACTATCTAAATCTAAAATTTTAATATTGGCTAATCCAACTACAGAAAAGGCTTCGTTAAACTCAAAGTAATCAACATCCTCAATAGTTATGTTTGCTTTAATTAGCGCTAATGGTAAAGCTTTTGCAGGAGCAGTTGTAAACCATTCTGGTTCTTGAGCTGCATCAGCATAACTTCTAATTTTTGCAATTGGATTTAAGTTTAGTTCTTTAGCTTTTTCAGCACTCATTAATATTAATGCAGCTGCACCATCGTTAATTGTTGATGCATTTGCAGCTGTAACAGTTCCATCTTTTGTAAAAGCGGCTCTTAAATGCGGGATTTTATCAAGCTTAACATTAGAGTATTCTTGATCCTTACTTACAATGACAGGCTCACCTCGTCGTTGTGGGACTTCTACTGGAACAACTTCATTATCGAACTTACCTGCTTCCCAAGCATTAGCACTTCTAGTATAAGATTCTATTGCGAAATTATCCTGATCTTCTCTAGAAAACTTATATTCAGTTGCACATGCATCTGCACAAACGCCCATGGCTTGTTGATTATAAACATCAATAAGTCCATCACGTTGCATGCCATCTTCTAGAGTAACAGGGCCAAATTTTTTAGCATTTCTAGCATGATAATAATGAGGTATTAAACTCATGTTTTCCATGCCTCCAGTAACAACTATTTGTACATCACCAAGCGCAATGGCTTGAGCTCCTTGCATTACAGCTTTCATTCCAGAAGCACAAACCTTATTAATTGTAGTACATGGAACAGTATCCGGAATTCCTGCAAAAATTGCTGCTTGTCTAGCTGGAGCTTGACCAGTACCAGCTTGAACGACATTTCCCATTAAAACTTCGTCTACTAATGTTGGGTTTAAATTAATTTTGTCTAAAGCACCTTTTATGGCTGCTGCTCCTAATTTTGGTGCTGGAACAGTAGATAATGCACCAAGAAAACTACCAATTGGTGTTCTTGCAGCAGAAACTATTACAACTTCCTTCATATTTAATTGCTTGTTTTTGGTAATACGAATTTACTTAAATCTATCAACATTTTAAGAATTTCAAAATATATAATTTATTGTAACACCTATTACTAAAAAGTTTTTAATATTTCTTAACTTGTAATTTACTTAATTTTTTGCTTATGGAAGTCTTTAAGAAGCATTATGTTGCAATTATTGGAGGCTCTATTTCAGGTTCTGAAGCTGCTAATTTATTAGCAAAGAATGGATTTAGAGTAGTTGTTTTTGAAATGAATAAACTACCATATGGTAAAATAGAAGATGGTTTACCAAGTTGGCACATAAGTTTAAGAGATAGACAGCAAAAAGAAATAGATAAAAAATTAAATCAAGAAAATATAAGGTTTGTGCCATTTACAAAAATTGGAAATGATATTCCTTTTAAAGATTTAGTTGAAAATTGGGGATTTTCTGCAGTTATTTTAGCAAATGGTGCATGGCAAGACAGAACTTTAAGTATAGAAGGAATTAATAAATTTAAGAATAAAGGTTTAATTTATCAGAACGATTTTATCTATTGGTTTAATCATAAGCATGAACCAGACTACAATGGTTTGAAATTTCAAATAGAAGATAATGCAATTGTAGTTGGAGGAGGTTTAGCTTCATTAGATGTTGTAAAGATTTTTATGATTGAATTAGTAAAAGAAAAATTAAAGTCAAAATTTAATATTGATGAAGATATTTTCACTTTAGAAAAAAAAGGAATAGACAAAGTACTTTTAAATCATAATATTAATTTTAATCAATTAGGTATTAATGGTGTAACACTTGTATATAGGAGAAATGCAGAAGATATGCCTTTAAAATCCCCAAGAGACGAAAGTGTAGAAAGTTTACTAAAAGCTAAAAAAGTTTCAGGAAAACTGCTAAACAATTATTTGGAAAAGTACAAGTTTAAGTTTAAGCCTTTATCAATCCCTTTAGATTATGTTGAAGAAAATGAAAAGTTTAAAGGATTAGTTCTTCAAAAAGTGATGTTGTATAACGGACGAATTGTACCTATAGAAAATGAAACAGAAATATTATACTCTAATATGTTAGTTTCATCAATTGGAAGTATTCCAGAAAAAATTGAAGGTTTAGAGTATGATTATGCTTCCTTAAAAATGAAGGAATATACAGATTATCATGTATTTGGTTATAATAATGTATTTGCAGTAGGAAATGCAGTTACTGGAAGAGGAAATATTCAAGAATCCAAGCAACATGGAAAACAAATTACAAAGCAAATTATTGATGATCACCTAACAGAAGATGCTTTTGAGAAATGGCTAGTTAACTTAAACGACACTATTAAAACAAATGTATCTAAAAACATTGATTCTATAATTAATAAAATTAAAAACAGAGACATACAACCAGATGATATTATTCAAAGAATAATTGATAAGACTCAAGAATTAAATGATAAAAATGGTTACATAGACTATGCATCCTGGATTGCAAAACATACTCCTGTAAGATTAGAAACGCTTATAAAAAATAATAAAGCTTAACAGTCTAAAATATTTAGTATTTTTGAACTTAATCAGAATTCTTAGATGAAAGATTTTATTAATAATCTTTACCGCAATCACTCCTTAATCTACAAAGTATTACTGTATATCATTACAACTATTTTTATAGTTTATCTATTTCCTACAAGCGGAAAGTTTAAATATAGTTTTGAAAAAGGTAAACCTTGGCAGTCTGAGAATTTATATGCTCCATTTGATTTTGCAATTAAAAAATCTGCTGAAGAGCTTCAAGAAGAACAAGATAAGTTAAAAGAAAATGCTTCTGTTTATTTCGATTTTAATGAGCAAATCGATAGTGTTGTTCTAAATAATTTCGTAAATCAATTTAATCTAACCTTTACAGATTCTATAAGCAAGCTTAAAAAACTTATGTTTTTTAATTTTGGGAAAAACATACTCACAGAAGCTTATAGTAATGGTATACTCGATAAAGACTATAATTATGCTGATAATAAAAGTGTAGTTATTTTAAAAAATCGTGTTCAAGTTAGAACAGGTGAGTTTTCTCAATTTATAAAGCAAGGAGATATAAGAACCTATCTAGAAGAAAAAATAGCACTTAATAATCTTCAGGAGTATAATGCAGATTTTTTATCAATTTTCTTTAATGTTATTAAACCAAATATCAAACTTAATAAAACCCTAACTGATAAATCATTACAAGAAGAATTAGATAAAATTTCAACTGTACGTGGTAGTATTGAGCGTGAAACACTAATTATCTCTAAAGGTGAAATTGTTGAAGGTGATAAATACAAAATTTTAAAATCTCTAGAATCAGAATACGAATCTCAAGTATGGAGTGAAGCAAATTACAACTGGATATTATTATCGTATTCATTATTAGTAGCACTTGCG
>JABDPN010000097.1 GCA_013042715.1 Flavobacteriaceae bacterium
TTACATACCAAGCATCTAAATAATCATTTTGAATGGCGTTTAAATTTTCCTTATCCATTGGTCTGCCTTCATTAGTTAAAGGTTGCCAATCCAGTTTAGGTAAATATTGTTCTACTTTTTTAATTTCTGTGTGAAGCATTTTGCTTCTATCTGCTCCTGTATTTAGGTAACTAAATATTACACTAAAACCAGAAATAATTAAGGCTATAAGCATGATATATGAGGCTATCAAAATGGCACGTAGTATGTTTTTATTAAGACCTACCATAGTTTTTTTGTTTTGATTTCTTTTATTAATCCAGCAGTTTCAATACTGAAGTTATAAGTACCTTTTTTAAATATGACTGGTTTTAAATTAAAGGTCACAAAACCGTTATAAGATGTTTTAGTGTAGGTCTCAATAAGAGATTTACCTTTATATATTTTCAGTTTTACGTGTAAACCATCAGGAATCATTTGTTGCATAAAACTTTGTAATGGACCAACAGTTATTACACGATTATTTTCGGAAAATGCAACATTAAAATCTTCAATAACTTGTTTGTAATTAATGTTAATTTCATTGCTTTCTGCTATTCCTTCTACAAAAGCTTTAATAGTCCAGTTATCTTGAAAATCTGGATGAATCATTTTAGAAGTTGCAACTCCATTAATCGTTGTTCCTGTGGTTTTTAAAACATTTCCTTTAGAATTAGTTATAAAAAACGTAACAAAAGTACCATCACTTACTACATTATTGTTTTTGTCTTTAATAACTGAAGTACTAAAGATTGTCATTTGATTTCCGTCTGCATAATCATGAGGTCGATTCGACGAAATTGTAAAATCTGTTGGAATAGCAGAAGATATAGTAATGGTAAATTCTTTAGAGTTAGTCCCTAAACTTTCAGAGGAGACCAACATGCGCCCACTTTCTTTTTTAGAAAAGATGTTTTTATAGGCTATGCCGTTTTTTGTAAAAATAATGTCGCTTTCTTCTGAAGTTAAAAATTGATATTTTGCATTCACCAAGGTATTTGTTGGCACAAGGTTGTCTAAAGAGTCGGTTGGGATAACCACTAACATGGTATAATCTGTTCCGCCAGCTTCAATACTAGGAGGACCAATATAAGTTTCCATAGAAGCAACTTCTGCTTTTGGAATTATGTTAAGTTTCCCTGAAAGTGAAGAATCATTTTCAAGTACTTTCCAAATTACAACTCCTGTTTTTTTTGTAATATTTTCAGGAATAAAATACTCAAGTATGTTGTTTTTTAAAGTAGGCGAAACCAATGTCGAACCATAGCTGTTAGAGCAATACAACAATGGCATTTCATTTTCAGATGCTGAAAAGTTTAAAACAATGCTGCTGCCAACTTCAAAATCTTTTTGAATAGTTAATAATTTAACTTTGATTGCAGTTTGATTTTGTTGTGCATTCGAAATGGATGACAATAAAATCAAACCAAAAAGATAAAGATATGTGAAATTTAATTTCATTAATTTGGACTCCCTATATATGTGTTAATTTCTATTTTTATAAAGCCAAAATCTGGATGATCAACATTTTGTAATTGCGAATTAATATGATCTTTAATTCTATTTGGTATAATTTTACTTGCAATTTCTTTGTTAGGTAAACCGTTTACAAAAATATTTTCCATGCTATCGTTAATGATTTTTACTTTACCATTTTTCAAAATTCGATATTCAAAATCTTGTTTGCGCTGTTGTCTAACACCTTCTTTTACAAATAAATGATCTAGCCAAACCATATTTTTATTGTCATCATAATAAGTGATCAAAAGTTGAGGTATTGTAATTTCTTGGATTCCACTATTAAACAAGTTTCCGCTTATGGTTTCATCTATTATATTAATATCACTCAATACCACATTTTTATACAAATCAGAACCTGAGACATTACCAGCAACTTGTAAATTAAATTTAGTTGGTTGCTCTTCAAATTCAATAGGTGTGAATTCGTCTGGATTAAAAGTGTCTGGAATAGAATCTTGAGTTCTTGACCAAGCAATACCTTCAAAATTAATTCGGAAAGTGGTCGATTCTTTTGGCATTAGTTTATGCTTCATATGATATTTTGCATTGTAGGTAGCTAATTGTTTGTTGTCATCATTATACAATGTACCTTTTAAAATAACGTCTGCAGGAACATTATCTATATTTTGCACTTCGCCAATAATGGCGTAACTACCATCATACTTTACTAATTTAGCCGAAACCACTTCTAAAACGGGTTGTTTTAACACATCTTCATGATGTGTTTGCTCTGTGGTTATACGTCGTCGTCCTTGGTTAAAATACTGTGTAGTATTATCAGAATATAATTGGTCTGGAGGTAAATCATTATTTAAATCGTCTGCTTGCAAGTACCATTTTCCGTTTAGACTTTTTAAGGATTTATAGTCTATTTTTTCAATTTTTTCTAAAGGTGTAATCCATTGGCTTGTTACTTTAGCAGAGACTGTACTGTCGTTAAGTTTTGTGATTTCAGTTTCTATGGCATCCATTTTTGCATAACTGCTCAAAAGTCCATCGGTTACCGAAATTTCTAACATGTATTGAGCAATTGGAATATTGTTACTAGGATCTATTAAACTATGTGCTTTTTCAAATTCTTTAAAATCCAACGCATCATAATAAGCTATAATAGCATTTTCTGGACTATGTTGTGAGTCGTTCTTTAAGTAGAATAAATAGATGCCATAAAAAACGATGATTGCCAAAATTATTGACCAAACGTGCGTGATTCGTAAGACATTTCTATCGAATTTATTGTAAATAATCGGGAATTTTAAAAAGTCAGGAATTGGTTTAAAACGCGTTTTTAACATGTTAACCCAAAGCATTTGTATGTTTAAAATAAAAGCAATTAAAACAGTTAAAAAAGGCATGATTCCCCAATGTAATTTTAACCATTTGGCAACATCTTCTTTTGGTAAAATAGATGATACAGGAGGAATATTTAGTCGTTCCCAAACCATAATTCCGTTTTCCAGTTGTCGTAGTCGTTGCCAACCGCAGAAATAGAGAATTGGATCGTAAAACTTATCGTTAGAAAATATATACTTGAGATTGTATTTTTCAGGAGTGGTTAAAAACTGTTGTAATGAACCAATACCTGCAACACCTTTAAATTTTGAATTTTCCAATCGTTCGATTGGTCTTGTAGTTAATTCTGGTAATCGTCGTGCAGAATGGTAGTTTCCATCTACAGTCATAGCATTGGTTTGGGCACTTAACCAAGCCATTTGGTCACCAAAGCCTAGTGTTAAAAATCGCCATTTATCGTGATCATCCTGATTTAAAAAATTCACGATTGGCAACATCTTTATTTTTTGTGGTTGTGATGGTCTAAAGTAATTTAAACTCATGGTGAAAATCACCATAAACACAAATATTCCTGCTAATAATCCACCAATAACACGATGGTAAACAGCGCCAAATTTAGACTGTATTAATTCTTTTAAATCACCTTCTATAAATCGATATGCAAACTCACCCAACAATGGTAAGGACATGATACTTGCCCAAAGTGTAAACCTGTCGAGCGTTAATATATTAAAGGCGGTTTCACCTAAAACCATTCTAGGAATTGGCGTTGTGCCTCCTGTGCCTAAAATTGTTAGAATGGTAATGGATAATCCAAAAAACAGATAGCGTTTACTGTAATATCTATAGAATATATAGGGTAATAATATGAGCAATATTCCCCAGGGAATTAAAAAGAACACTAATCCTGAAGAGGTGATTTCCAGAAAATTATCACGAGAACCATGTGGAATTGGCACTTGCGTAATTGGGTTGGCTTTGGAGTTTAGCCAATATGGAAAAATGCATCCTACAATTAAAACTAAAGAAAGCATTCCAAAGCTTATAATGCGTTTAAAGAGTTTGAAAAAGCTGCTTAAAAAGACTTTAAAAGTCACTTCTTTCGTAGAGTTAACCTGCGCTCTGGAAACATCCATAATAACCATTCCTATCAATGGGAAGATGAAGAATACCATTCCGAAAATAGGAGTTACATGATGCGACGTAACTGTTACAGCAATTAAGGATAATGACGTTGCCAAATACCACTTTTTACCAGTTTTTAACCACAAATAAATTTCCGGTAAGGCATGCATTAATACCGAAATACCAACAATACTTGGCAGTTGACCAAAAATGTGAAGCGTTTCAACAAAGGAAGATGAAAAAACAGCTAAAATTGATGCATAACCAGCTACTATTTTATTTGAGGTGATTAGCAATGAGAACCTGTAGACACCAGTAATAAATAGTACAATTGCGATTAATGTAACACTAAACATTCCAAATTTTAATCCACCTATCATAGATAGTATCGCTATGGATTGATGCACCAAAGGAGGATAACTCTGTACTGTAAAACCTGTATACCATTTGTAGTTCCATGGTTCAAACCAACTATTGGTATAATGATCTGCAAAAAATAAATGTATCAATGCATCATATGTAGTTTCCAAAGTGAAAAAGATGGAACTACCATGAAAAGCCAATCCTAAAAGGAGTGCAGAAATTAAGTATTTGTTTGTGGTTTCCTTCATTTCAAGCCTAAGCTATAAGATTGTGGTAAAGATAAATAATTTAAGCAGTGCTTCATTTTTTAATTATCTAAAGCAAT
>JABDPN010000098.1 GCA_013042715.1 Flavobacteriaceae bacterium
ATACAGTAATTGGTCTACCAACAGTAGTAGATTTTGCTCTAGCAGATCCTGATTTCGAAACTCTCGTTGCTGCTTTAACACGTTCTGATTTAACTTTTGATTTTGTTGGAGCACTATCTACACCTTATGGAACTTCCCCAGCTCCTTTTACAGTATTTGCTCCTACAAATGAAGCATTTGGTGATTTATTAGTAGAATTAGAACTTTCTGGTTTAGGAGATATACCTGAGCCAACTCTTAAAGCGACTTTAGACCATCACGCTGTTGCTGGTTTAAATGTTAAGTCAACAAGTTTATCTGATAACTTTACAGTACCTACATTAGGTGGGAATATTACTGCTAACGTTACAGGTGGTCCTACTCTAACTGATGCTAATGCTAGAGTAAGTGAAATAATTGCTTTTGATGTACAAGCATCAAACGGCGTGATACATGTTATTAACAAAGTCGTATTACCTCCTTTGGAATAAGTTTATGGTTAGTTGGAATGATTGTTATGAAAAAGAGGTAATTAAGAAAGAGAGACTATTTTAGTCTCTCTTTTGATTTTATATTATTTCTTTTTCTTCTTATAAGGATTTTTACTATAAACTGTAAAATCTTTAGTTCTAACTAGTTTTCCGTTTTCATAGTATTTCCAAACACCATGTTTTTTTCCTTTTTTATAATCACCTTCTACAAGCTTGTTTCCTTGGGCATCAAAATGTTGTGCGAATCCATGCAGAATGTCATTTATATATAAATACTTTTTGATAAGTGTTCCATTATCTGCATAATACAAAGCTTCTCCATCTAGTCTTCCTAGATTATAAGTAAAATCCTCTGCAATTTGTCCATTTTTGTAAAACACTTGTTTTTTACCATGTAATATACCTTGGTTATTAAAATTCTCGATAGTCATTAGTGTTTTGCCATCTTTATGATAATATTTCCACTCACCAATATAGATTTTACCATCCATGATACCTTCACTTATCAACCTTCCATTAGATGCAAAGAATTTTGTTTCAGTAATGTTGTTTTCTTTATTAAATTGTTTAGTTGCTGCAAGCCTACTAACTGTACCAACCAATTTGTAATACTTAAATAAACCCACCTCCTTACCATGTTCAAATTGACCCTGATAACGTAAGTTGTCTGTTTTATCAAAAGTTTTTTGCCAAACACCATGACGTTTTCCATTCTCATCAAACTGATTGATTTCCTGTGCAAATGAAAAAAAAGTAAAGAAAAGTGTAACTAGTAAAATTATTGGTCTCATAATTTTATAACGATTTAAATTATACAAAAATTGTAGTAACAAAAAAGCTGCCAAAATAGGCAGCTTTCAATTTATTTTTTTCGTTTTTTCTGAGCGGCCTTTTGTGCTTCTGCCTGTTCCATCATTTCTGACATTTTTTTCTGGAAACGATTTTGTTTACGTGGTTTCTTCTTATTCTCCTGCATTTTTGCATGGATCTTATCTTCATCTAGAATATAGTTTTTAATAACTATCATGATTCCAATTGTTATTAAGTTTGAAATAAAGTAATATAAACTTAATCCACTTGCGTAGTTATTAAAGAAGAACAACATCATTATTGGTGAGAAGTATATCATATACTTCATCATTTTTCCCATATCTGGCATACCTTCTTGCGTTGGTTGTGAAGCTACTTGCTGTCCAGTTGTCATCTTCATATAAAAGAAAATTGCTATAGATGCTAATATTGGAAATAGACTTACGTGATCACCATAAATTGGAATTCTAAATGGCAATTCTGCAATAGTATCGTAAGACGATAAGTCTTCTGCCCAAAGGAAACTTTTTTGTCTTAGCTCGAAAGCTGTTGGAAAGAACATAAATAAAGCATAGAAAACTGGTAACTGCAATAATGCTGGCAAACAACCACTCATTGGACTAGCTCCTGCTTTACTATACAACGACATGGTTTCTTTTTGACGTTGCATTGGATTATCCTTAAATTTTTCGTTTATCACTGTAATCTCAGGTTTTAAAATTCGCATTTTTGCTTGAGATAAATACGATTTATACAACACAGGAGATAATACAATTCTAACAACAATTGTCATGACAATTATGGCAATACCATAAGGGAATATTCCACTTAAGAAACCAAACAATGGAATAAATAAGTTTTTGTTTATCCAACCAAAAATTCCCCAACCAAATGGTATACTTTCTTCTAAGTTCTTGTCGTATTGTTTAAGGACTTGACTATCTGTAGGTCCATAATAAATCCCTAGAGTTTCGTTTAACTCACCTGCTTGTAATTCTAAAGGAATTGAAGCTGCATAACTTTTTGTATATAAGGTGTCAATTTCTTCATCATTTACAAGGTTTCTAGATGATAAAGAAACTGATTTAAACGGTTTTTCTGTAGTCAATATTGAACTAAAGAAATGTTGTCTAAACGATAACCAATTAACATCTACCTCAATCTCATCGTCGTCTCCTGTTTGTGCAAGTTTGCTTATTCTATTCCCTTCATGTTGATAAGTTAAACGTGTATATCTGTTTTCGTAAGAAATACTTTTTGCATGTCGTTTCCCTTTAAGTTTCCAGTCTAGTTTTACATCTTGAGAGCTGTTAATGATATTACTTAAACCTTGAGAACGTATTGCAAAACCTAACATATAATCCTTTGGTTTTAACTCGTATCGATACTCAAGATATTTTGTTTCTGAAACCTTGAGCTTCATAGATAACACCTGATTTTCGCCATTTTGAGTTAACGTTGGCTGAAAATACAATTGGTTTGTATTTAGTGTTCTATTATCTGTAGTTCCAAAATTTATATTGAAAAACGTATTATTATCTTTTATTAAATAAATTGGAACTGAATCGTGATTTACAAACTGCTTAAGTTTAACTTCAGCAATATAACCACCTTTGTTCCTAACTTTTAACGTTAAAACTTCATTTTCTATTTCCGTATATTCTTTACCGTTGGATAAAGATTCAGAATATGCAAAAGCTCCAATTTTGTTTTGTAGTTCTACTACTTTTGTAGAGTCTGAGCTTTTTACTACTACATTTGTTTCAGGAGTTTTAAAGTCTTCTGGTGTTGCTACAAAATCGTCTTCAGTTTGTTTCGCTTTTTCTTCTGCTTCTACTTGCTCTTGTTTCGCTTTTTCTTGCGCTTCAAGTTCTTCTGGAGTGGGTTGATTATTATAGAGCATCCATAATAAGATTCCGAAGATAAGTACAAATCCTATTATTGAATTAATATCTAATTTCTTTTCTTCCATAAATCGTGTTACAATTAAATAATTCCTGTTGTTTTTTTAGGAATTGCAAATATATGTTTAAGTTAACAAAAAGCTATCCACTTTTTGTTTTATGTCATACTGACGTATTTTTCTTTTTATATTCTAAAGCAGCTTTTACAAAAGCTACAAATAAAGGATGCGGATTAGACACAGTACTTTTATACTCCGGATGGTACTGTACACCAACAAACCAAGGATGAGATGGAATCTCTACAATCTCTACCAATCCTGTCCCTGGATTAAATCCGGTGGATTTCATGCCAGCAGTTTCAATTTTTTGCTTGTAAGCATTGTTGTACTCGTATCTGTGACGATGTCTTTCTTTGATTGATTTTGAGTTATATACTTTTGAAACTATACTATCATCTATCAATTCGCATTCCCAAGAACCCAAACGCATTGTTCCCCCTTTTCTAGTAATTGTTTTTTGGTCTTCCATTAAATCAATAACAGGTTGTGATGTTTCTGGATTCATTTCTGTTGAATTTGCTTCCTTTAGACCAAGAACATTTCTAGAAAACTCAATAACTGCCATTTGCATACCAAGACATATTCCTAAAAATGGAATTTTATGCTCTCTTACATATTGAACGGCGTTAATCTTACCCTCAATACCCCGTTCTCCAAAACCCGGAGCGACTAAAACACCATGAAGATGTGAGAGCTTCTCAATTGCATTTTTATCGATATGCTCAGAATGAATAGGTTCTACTTCAACATTAACTTCGTTTGCAGCTCCAGCATGTATAAATGATTCCAGAATAGATTTGTAAGAATCTTGTAACTCAACATATTTACCAATTAATCCAATATGGACTGTATGTTTAGGGTTTTTATGACGTTGCAAAAATACGTTCCAACTGGTTAAATCTGGCGTGTTACTTTCTAATTGAAGCTTATTTAAAACAACTGTATCTAAACC
Organism: Flavobacteriaceae bacterium; assembly: GCA_013042715.1. Classification (GTDB taxonomy): domain Bacteria; phylum Bacteroidota; class Bacteroidia; order Flavobacteriales; family Flavobacteriaceae; genus Site-B15. Next base: position 4,196 of record JABDPN010000098.1, read on the forward strand.
TTCTTTTAGCATAAGGTTTGGTACATCGTAAATTGTTGATGCATCTATGGATTGTATTACAGCATCTTCATGAACATTACAGAAGCGCGCTATTTTTATTCTAATATTGTCATTTAGTACATGTTCTGTTCTACACACTAATACATCAGCTTGAACACCACTTTCCATGAGTGTTTTTACACTATGCTGTGTTGGTTTTGTTTTTAATTCGCCTGCAGCAGATAAATATGGAATTAAAGTTAAATGCACCACTATAGCATTATGTTCCCCCAAATCCCATTTTAATTGTCTCACAGCTTCCACATAAGGCAATGACTCAATATCTCCTACAGTTCCACCAATTTCTGTAATTACAATATCGTAATCGCCCGAATTACCAAGAATTTGTATACGTTCTTTAATCTCGTCTGTAATATGAGGAATAACCTGAACCGTCTTACCTAAAAACTCACCACGACGCTCTTTTTCAATAACACTTTGATATATACGTCCTGTTGTAACGTTATTAGCTTGTGATGTTGGGACATTTAAAAAGCGCTCGTAATGTCCAAGATCAAGATCTGTTTCTGCACCATCGTCTGTAACATAACACTCACCATGTTCGTATGGGTTAAGTGTTCCAGGATCGACATTTATATAAGGATCTAATTTCTGAATGGTAGTTCTGTAACCTTGTGCTTGTAAAAGTTTAGCTAGAGAAGCAGCTATAATACCTTTACCTAAAGAAGATGTAACTCCTCCTGTTACAAAAACATATTTTGTTTGTGTTGTCATGTTGCGCTTTTAAACGCGAACAAATTTAAGGATTTTGATTGAAACTATTGGAATATCCTTTAATTGATTTAGGCTAGTTATTAAAAGTTATAAACTTTAAAACTGCTTGATTTTAATTTAAATAACCGCTAACTTCGTTTAACACAACATATAAATAATTAAAACGAATTATATAAGTAAGTTAGCTGTAAGTTGAGAAAATTACACAAATATGAAATGTTTAAT
>JABDPN010000006.1 GCA_013042715.1 Flavobacteriaceae bacterium
CTTCATTACTTGTATGAAGATACAGAAAAAATGTAACTATAGTTACATGCTTGTATTTATAAATTTTAGTTATTTGCAAAAAAATTAAACTATGAGAATTTTTGATTTCTTATTTAAAAACAAACAAAAGATGATAGACGATTTTATGTCAAGAGGCGCTGTTATAATTGATGTAAGAACTCAAGGTGAGTTTGTTAATGGTGCTATAAAAGGTTCTAAAAATATACCTCTACAAGTTATAAACAATAAGGTTAACCAGATAAAAAAACTGAATAAACCTGTAATTACTTGTTGCGCTAGTGGCATGCGTTCTGGAAGTGCTGCTAGTATTTTAAAACACCATGGAATTGAAGCTATGAATGGTGGAGGTTGGGCTAGTTTAAGTAATAGAATTTAGAAGTTAATTTTAGGTTCTTTTCTTCTTAAATCCTCAATTTTACTATTTAATTTTTCTTTAAAGACTTTATGTGTTTCACTTTCTGGATTAAAGGGTTTGTGCGCTAAACCTTTTTGAATGTCGTCTACAGTTTTCATAATTTTTTCTGATTCCGAAGCTATCCAAACGCTTTTAAATTTATTCCAAATATAATTTATTGCTAATTGGTTAGGATGAACCATATCTTCGTTGTAAAAGCGATAATCACGAAGTTCGTCCATCATGATTTCGTAAGACGGAAAATAAAAGCAATTTTCTTGTGATTCAACTATACCATGAATTGCTGATATCAAGTGTGATTTACTTCTCTGGTTTTCTACAAAACCATCTTTTAAATGTCTTACTGGAGAAACTGTGAAGAGAATGTTTGCGTGAGAATTAACAGTTCTAATTAATTCAATTATAGCATTTAGTGATTCCGAAATTTTATCTGTAGAGAGTAATTCTTTTAGAAACTTCTTTTGTGGAATTTTATGACAATTAGCTACTATTTTATCCATTTCAATAAATCTGTAATACCAAGCAGTACCTAATGTTATTATAACATGTGTTGACTCGTTGATTTGTTGATGCGTTGCTTTAATTGCATTATTTAAATTATTAAGCAATTCTTCTTTTTTATTTGAACTTAAACACGAATGTGCATCAAAACAATGCCAACGTTCGTTGTGATAAATCAAATCTTCTTCACTGAAGAATTCTGAATTAATTGCTCTTGTAATTAGTCTTTCTATAGCAATTGGATGAAATAAAATTCCGAATGGATTTTGAAGCGATTTAAACTTAAAGTACTTAAACTTTCCTCCAATATGCTCTGAAAAACAAGAACCCAATAATAAACATTTAGACTTATAATCTATAAGATAGTTAGACTGTTTTGATAAAGGTATGTTGGTTTGGAGTTTCAATCTATTTTATATAATTCTTTGCTTCATTTAAAGCAATTTCAATACCATCAGGATTTTTTCCTCCAGCAGTTGCAAAGAACGGTTGTCCACCTCCACCTCCTTGAATGTGTTTGCCAAGTTCTCTAACGACTTGTCCTGCATTTAAATTTTTTTCTGCTACTAATTCTTTAGAAATATAACAAGATAATAATGCTTTACCATTTTGATCTGCTCCTAAGAGTATGAATAAATTTGAAGCGTCCTTACCTAACTCAAAACATAAATCTTTCATTCCAGAAGCATCTAAATCTACTTTTTTACTTAAATAGTTAATTCCGTTTACGTCTTCAAATTCATCTTTAAGATTGCCTTTTAAATTTTTAGCTTTATCCTTTAATAAAGATTCTATCTGCTTCTTTAGTTTAGAGTTTTCTTCTTGAAGAGCCTCTAAAGCTTTTACAGGTTCTTTTGAATTATTAAGCAGAGTTCGCATTTTGGAATACAACTCATTATTCTCTGTTAAGAATTGTTTTACTGCTTTATTAGAAATAGCTTCAATACGTCTAATTCCAGCTGCAATAGCACTTTCTGAAACAATTTTAAAATGCCAAATATCTGACGTATTTTTAACATGCGTTCCACCACATAGTTCTATAGAATGACCAAAACGAATGGTTCTTACAGTGTCACCATATTTTTCTCCAAATAATGCCATTGCACCTTCGTCCATAGCTTGCTTCATAGTAACATTTCTTCCTTCTTGTAATTGTAATTTACCCGCAATTCTCGCATTTACAAAATCTTCTACATCTTGTAGTTCTTCTTTGGTCATTTTAGAAAAATGAGAGAAATCGAAACGTAAATGTTTTGGACTTACCAAAGATCCCTTTTGTTCAACATGTGTTCCTAAAACGGTTCGTAAAGCTTGATGCAATAAATGTGTTGCTGTGTGGTTAGAAGCTGTTAAGTTTCTTGCGTCTTGACTTACAACAGCTTTAAATGTCTCATTTATATGTTTTGGTAAACTCTTTGCAAAATGAATAATGACATTATTTTCCTTCTTGGTATCTACTATATAAATAACATCACCATGCGTATCTTCCAGATATCCTTTATCTCCAACTTGACCTCCTCCTTCTGGATAAAATGGTGTGGTATCAAAAACCAGCTGATACAATTCACCTTCTTTTTTTGAGGTTACTTTTCTGTATCTCGCGATTTTTACTTGAGTTTCTAAAGTATCGTACCCAATAAAATCTTGTTCTGCATCCTCAATAAAAACTGTCCAATCGTCTGTAGACATTTCACTTGCAGCACGAGAACGATTTTTTTGCTTTTGAAGTTCTTCCTCGAAACCTTTTTCATCAAGACTTAAACCTTTTTCTAAAAGAATTAATCCTGTTAAATCTATTGGGAAACCATAAGTATCATACAATTCAAAAGCTTTTTCTCCTGAAATTGTTTCAGATTTTGATTCTTCTACAATTTTATTCAATCTAATTAATCCTTGATCCAGTGTTCTTAAAAATGAAGCTTCTTCTTCTTTAATAACATTTTCAATAAGAAGTTTTTGTGTATTAAGTTCTGGGAAAGCATCTCCCATTTTATGACTTAAAACTTCAACTAATCTATAAATAAATGGTTCTTTTTTATCTAAAAATGTAAAGCCATAACGAATTGCACGACGTAAAATTCTTCTAATTACATAACCTGCTCCAGTGTTACTTGGCAACTGTCCATCTGCAATAGAAAAAGCAACTGCACGTAAATGGTCAGATATTACTCTAATGGCTACATCTGCTTTTTCATTTTCACCATAAGTAATATTAGTAATGATTTCAACTTCTTTAATAATTGGGGTAAACACATCTGTATCGTAATTAGATTGAACGCCTTGTAAAACCATACAAAGACGTTCAAAGCCCATTCCTGTATCAATATGCTTACTAGGTAAATTCTCTAATGAACCATTAGCTTTTCTGTTGTACTGGATGAATACTAAATTCCAAATCTCAACAACTTGCGGATGATCCATATTTACTAGAGATTTACCATCCACTTTTTCTTTCTCATCTGCTGAACGAATATCTACATGAATTTCACTACAAGGCCCACAAGGTCCTTGTTCTCCCATTTCCCAAAAGTTGTCTTTTTTGTTACCCATGAGAATACGATCTTCAGGAATAATTAGTTTCCAATAATCGTATGCTTCTTGATCCATTGCTACACCATCTTCTTTGTCTCCTTCAAAAACAGAAACATAAAGAATATCCTTATCTATTCCATAAACTTCTGTGAGTAATTCCCAAGCCCATGCAATAGCTTCCTTTTTAAAATAATCTCCAAAACTCCAGTTCCCAAGCATTTCAAAAAGCGTGTGATGATACGTGTCATATCCTACTTCTTCTAAATCGTTATGTTTTCCTGAAACACGTAAACACTTTTGGGAATCTGCAATTCGTTTACTTTTTGGCTCACTATTTCCTAAGAAATATTCTTTAAATGGAGCCATTCCAGAATTTACAAACATTAAAGTAGGGTCGTCTTTTAAAACCATTGGTGCAGAAGGAACGATGGTGTGTGTTTTACTTTCGAAAAATGATAAAAACTTAGATCTTATCTCTTGAGACTTCATGTATTTTTATTAAGCTTGTTCAAATAAATTGTTTCAAATGTGAAACTATTTATATATTTGTTTGTTATTGAGTCAGTATTAAGTATTTCTAAAACCATACTTACTAGCAAAAATAGAACTTTTTAAGCAATGTCGAAGGTAAAATATTATTACGATTCTGAAACACTTTCTTATAGAAGAATTGAGCGTAAAAAGCGTACTACCTTTAAGTACATTGTTGTGTTTTTAACTGCTTCAGCACTATTTGCGTTTTTAATGTTAGTTATTGCAAGTCAATATTTTGAATCGCCTAGTGAAAAAGCTTTAAAAAGAGAGTTGCAAAACATGCAATTACAATACGAGTTTTTAGACAAGCAAATGGATGAAGCCATTGCAGCTTTAGAAAGTGTTGAACAAAGAGATAATGCAATATACAGACTATATTTTTCAGCAAATCCTATACCTGAGGAACAACGCAGACAAGGTTTTGGAGGAATAAATCGTTATAAAAAATTTGAAGGTTACGACAATTCTAAGCTAATAAAAGAAGCCAACAAAAAAATGGATATTCTTCAAAAAAG
>JABDPN010000104.1 GCA_013042715.1 Flavobacteriaceae bacterium
ATAACTCAGTACACATAGTTTCGTACATTGGGTTAGTAGTTACAATAACAGTTGGCTCAATAAAATATCCAACACTATCATCGTAACCTCCACCAACTATAATTTCTGCGTCATTATCTTTTTTGGCTTGATCTAGATAACCAGCTAGTTTGTTAAAAGACTTTCTATCTATTACTGCATTAATAAAGTTTGAAGGGTCTTCTGTAGTTCCCATTTTAAAGGAATTAACATCAGCAATTACAGCATTTTTAACATCGTTCCATAAACTCTTTGGTATGTATGCTCTTGATGCAGCAGAACATTTTTGTCCTTGGTACTCAAAAGCACCTCTTGAAATTGCTGTTGAAACTTCTTGTGCATTAGCAGATGGATGAGCCCAGATAAAATCTTTACCACCAGTTTCACCTACTATTCTAGGATAGGTTTTATAATTATTTATATTTTCTCCAATTGTTTTCCAGAAACTATTAAATACTGGAGTAGATCCAGTAAAATGAATTCCAGCAAGATCTGTACTATTTAGTACAACATCAGAAATCATACTAGAACTACCTGTTACCATATTAATAACACCAACTGGCAATCCTGCTTCTTTAAATAACTCCATAATTACTTGTGCAGAATAAACTTGCGTTGATGCTGGTTTCCATATAACAACATTACCCATTAATGCTGCAGAAGCAGGTAAATTTCCTGCAATTGCAGTAAAATTAAATGGTGTTATAGCATATACAAATCCTTCTAATGGTCTGTATTCCATTCTGTTCCATATACCATCAGTACTTTCTGGTTGATTATTATAGATTTCAGTCATAAATTCAACATTAAAACGCAAGAAATCTATAAGCTCACATGCAGAATCAATTTCAGCTTGCATTACATTTTTAGATTGTGCAATCATTGTTGCAGCATTCATTTTGTAGCGATATGGACCAGCAAGTAATTCTGCAGCTTTCAAGAATATTGCTGCTCTATGTTCCCAGCTTGTAGCAGCCCATTTTACTCTTGCTTTTGCCGCTTCTTCTATTGCAAGTTCTATATGTTCTTTATCTGCAGTATGGTATTTTCCAACGCAATGCTTATGTTCGTGTGGTGGATTAATATCTTTAGTAACTCCAGTTCTAAATTCTTTTTCGCCTATGTAAAAAGGAATATCTACTTGTTGGTTGTACATTTCTTTGTATTTATTTAGTAAGGCTTTGCGTTCTGGCGTACCAGGAGCATATGAGTTAACAGGCTCATTTATAGCTTCAGGTACTTTATAAAATCCGTTTCCCATGATAATATTTTGTGTTTTTTGTATATTATATTATATAAGTTGCAAAGTTACAATATTTTTAGAAGTCTAGCTTAATTATCCTGGCTTTCAAACCATAAAAACTCCACTTTTTTTTGTAAGTTGGTTGCCTATTTCTAGATTTACTTTTTATGTGTACAGTAACTGTAACACCTATAAACAAAACAGATTTTGTATTAGTTTCTAATAGAGACGAAGCACCTAGTAGAAAATCTCTTGCACCTCAGATTTATAAATATAAATCACAAAACATTCTGTTTCCTAAGGATTCACATTCTGAAGGCACTTGGATTGGTGTTAGTGATCAACAAAGATTAATTTGTTTGTTAAATGGAGGTTTTAAAAGCCATGATAAAAAACCTAATTATAGGCACAGTAGAGGTGAAGTTGTAAAAGACTTATTGGTTTTAGAAAATATTAAAGATGCAATAACAAAATATAACCTTTCAGATATAGAGCCATTTACACTTGTAATTATTGAATGGCTAAAATCATTACAATTTTTTGAATTTGTTTGGGATGGAGAAAGCAAACATTTTTCATCTTTGCCATTAGAACCCAGAATTTGGTCGTCTTCAACATTATATAATTCTAAAATGAAAGCAGAACGTTGTTCATGGTTTAATATGTTTAAAGAAAAGAGAACTTTAAATCCAGATTCGTTATTAGATTTCCATAGAAACACAAAAAAAGATAATAAGAAATATGGTGTTATTATGGATAGAGAACATGTAAAAACTACAAGTATTACTAGAGTTTTTAAAAATGAACACGAGATACAAATGGATTATTTCAATCTGGAAGACCAAACACATGATTTAAAATTATTAAGTGACCTTGCTTCAATAAATGAATAATACTGGAATTATTTTAACTTTAGCTTATCCGGAAACTATAGTTATGGTTGCGAACGAATGGTATTCTCCATATATGCGTTTTATTGGTATAGGTAAAAAAAACTATGTAAGAGCAGGTCATGCAGCTTTAGTTTTAATAAATATTGAAACTGGATTACTAGAGTATCACGATTTTGGAAGATATATTACACCAGAACCAAATGGACGTGTTAGAGGTAAAACTACAGACCATGAACTAGATTTTCCATTAAAAGCTGAAATTTTAAATAATGAGATTTTAAATCTAGATGAAATTTTAAAGTTTTTAGCGATACATCCAAAACTCACTCATGGAGATGGTAAATTAATCGCTTCAGTATGTGATAAAGTAGATTATCAAGCTGCAAGAGAGCATATTACTATGATGCAAGAACGTCATTTTATTCGATATGCAGCATTTGTTAAAGATGCATGCAATTGTGCACGTTTTGTTACTGGAGCACTTATAGCAAGTGTTACAGATTTAAATATTAAAGAGAAACTTATAAAATCTACACGTTTTACACCTAGTACAATAGGTAATGTTACCATTGCAAATACTAAAAATATAGTTTATGAAGTTTCTGAAGATGGTGATATTTCAGAATTTAAATCAACAGTTGCTAAAGAAAATAGAAGATTGTTTTTAGATAAATTGATTGATCACGAACCTTGTTTTATAGGAACAATAAAACCAAAACCTGTTAGTTCTGTAAAAGAGCATGCACAATGGTTAAGCGGAATTGCAGCTGGTGCTTGGTTTGAGTTACATGACACAAACAATCCTTTAGAATTTAGATTTAGACGTGTTTCACCTTCTGGATATATTGATGTAGAAGGTGTTTATCAAGTCAATCAAAATAATTTTAACTATAATAAACCATATGAGTTTATTCACTACTCAAATTGTAATTTTTTTCACATCATGCAAGATGATGAGATTTATAGATTTGACTTAAAAGAAAAACTTAATTAAGTGCAAAAGGTGCACTAAGTTTAAAAGTTGGTATAGTTACTCTAAACTTTTTTGTGGTTGCAAAATTCACCATACCATAATGTCCTTGCATAGCACCAAAAGGGGATGTTAATAGACATCCAGATGCATAAGTGTGTACTTCACCAGGTTTTAAAACTGGTTTTTTGCCAATAACACCTTCACCATCTACAAACTCTACATTGTTTAAAGCATCGTAAATTTTCCAATGTCTAGAATGTAATTGCACAACATCTTTTCCACGATTTTCAATAGCTATTTTATAGGCAAAAGCGTAGTGCACTTTATAGTTTTTATAAAATGTACCTTCAAATTTTGTTTCAACAGAAATTTTTATGCCTTTTGTTACTTGTTGTACCATTAATAGCTGTTCTACTCTTTGTTTCTTGGATGCAAATTTACTAAATAATTTTATTATTAAACCTTATTTAACGTTATGTTATAAATTAGCTATCTAATTAGAAATGTTTAGCGAAGTTGCTTCACCAAGACCAATAATTTTATCATAACGTCCACCTAAATCCCTATAATAAACTAAAACTTTGTAGTTATTTTCGGTTTGATCAAAATTACCACTTATGGCACCTTCATCTAATTTGCCATTTTTGTCTACTACAACATATTTATAGTTGTAAAATCCTTGTTTTAAAGTTAGAGTAGTCTCATAAAAACCAGAATTAGGATTGTGTTCTAACTTGGTTTCATCGTTTATAGCATAACCATTGAAATTACCATAAACATGTATAGATTTCTCATCTAAAAATTCTGGATATTGTAATGCAAAATGTATAACAGTATAATCAGCTTCTATTGTTACATCATCTCTATCTAAAGCTGTAATTAAAAAATTACCATTTATATCTGGATTGTATGTGTATGGTCTATTGGCTCTCACAATATCTGCAAATAAATAGCTATGGTAGATGTCTTCTAAGTCAATAAATTGAACACCAATATTAGCACCTCTTACATCTTTATTCTCAAAGAATAAATACTCATTTCCCCCCCAAAAACTCGACTCGGTATCGTATTTATAAATAAGTTCGTTACCAATAGTATATTGTGGTTTAAGATTGGATATTGCAGTATTTAAATTGTTATTTTGAATGATTTTTGTTTTTACAGTTTGTTCTGGATTTACAAACCTCATAAAAGGTGAAGTAATTGTGAAGTCGACAGATTGTTTCTCACTAATGTAACTCACATCTCGAGATCTCTTAACAGCAACACCAACGTTTGCAAGTTCTTCGTAAATCATAAATTTTCTAGTAAACATAAGTTCACCATAATCATCATATATCTTTAAAAGATAATTACCTGTTACGTTAAGTTTTGTAAATTGATTTGGAATTTTAAGTCTGTAATGCGAATAAATTTGATAGGTATTAAACGAGTTTTCGTAATCAATAATTCTTTGGTTGTCATAACCTTGCATATATTCAGATTTCAATAATCTTGAAGGTGTCCAATCGTAATCATAATGTTCAATCTCGTAATAAAAATCACTCTCATCAGCATTTAATACATCAAAAGTTAAATTAACAGTTTCGTTGAGTTTAAAAATGGGTAATTGACTTTCGTTAGTATTGCTTTTAAATACAATTGTTTTTATATAATCTGGAGGAGCAACTTCTTTCAAATTTTGTGAGTACGATACAAATATTGAAAATATAAAAAAGGTAAAAAGTCTAAATTTTAACATTATTATTTAATAAATATTAAGTAAAGATAAACAAAATTCATACCTAAAATTCAATAAGGCTATTAACAGTAAAATTGTGAATAATTAATTATGAAGTAAGTATATTAAATTTGTACATTTGCACCGATTTTTAGACAAATAATTTCAATTAATAAAAATATGTCCAACGACATTCGAATTAAAAAAGGTCTAGATATAAACTTAAAAGGTGAAGCTGAAAAAACAGTAAATAATGCTGTTGTTAGTAAGTTTTACGCTATTAGACCTGAAGACTTTCACAGTGTAACTCCAAAACTCGCAGTAAAAGTTGGTTCTAAAGTAAAAGCAGGTGAAACTGTTTTTTATAACAAGAATCACGAAGACGTAAAGTTTGCTTCTCCAGTTTCTGGTGAGGTTATTGAAATTGCACGAGGTGAGAAAAGAAGAATTTTAGAAATAAAAATTCAAGCAGACACTAAACAAGACTTTCTAGATTATGGAGAGCTTGATGTAGAAACTGCCAAAGCAGAAGATATTAGAAAACATTTACTAGCATCTGGTTGCTGGCCATTTGTAAAACAACGTCCTTACGATGTTATTGCAAATCCAGAAAAATCTCCTAAAGCTATTTTTGTTTCGGCTTATGCAAGTGCACCTTTAGTAGCAGATTTAGATTTTGCTCTAAAAGGTAAAGAAGAACAATTGCAGGCAGCAGTAACAGCATTAGGAAAATTAACTGAAGGTGAAGTACATGTTAGTGTTGGTAAAAATTCTAACTCACCATTTTCTGGTTTGTCAGGTATAAACTTGCATAAAGTATCTGGTCCACATCCATCTGGAAATGTTGGTACTCAAATCAACAAAATTGACCCTCTTAATAAAGGTGAAATAGTTTGGACACTTAATGCTCAAGATTTAGTAATTATAGGTGAATTACTTTTAACAGGAAAATTTAATGCAGAGCGTATTGTTGCAATGGCAGGTTCCTCTATTAGTAATCCTAGATATTTTGTTACTAAAATTGGTAGCGAAGTTTCTACAATGATTTACGATAAAGGAATTGAGAAAGATGCTAATGTTAGAATTATTTCTGGTAATGTATTAAGTGGTAAGCAAATAAGTCCTTCAGGATTTTTAGATTATTATAGCAATACCATTACAGTCATTCCAGAAGGTGATGATTACGAGTTTTTTGGATGGACAACTCCTGTATTTAAGAAGATTTCTACTACTAGAGCGTTAACTTTTTCTTGGTTAACACCTAAAAAGAAATTCGATTTAAATACTAATACTAACGGAGAGCATAGAGCATTTGTAGTAACGGGTAGTTACGAGGAAGTATTTCCACTAGATATTTATCCAATGCAAATCTTAAAATCTTGTATGTATAAAGATTTAGACGAAATGGAAGCTTTAGGAATGTATGAAGTTGCTCCAGAAGACTTTGCATTAACAGAATTTGTATGTGTGTCTAAGCAACCACATCAAAAAATTATAAGAGAAGGTTTAGACTTAATGCTAAAAGAGATAGGATAATGGGTTTAAAAAGTACATTACATAATTTTAAAGAAAAAAATAAGGATAAAAAGTGGTTACCTGCATTTTCAGCATTCCATACATTTTTATTTATGCCAAATGACACCACTAAAAGTGGTACACATATAAAAGCAGCAGACGATTTAAAGAGAACAATGAATACAGTAATATTAGCACTTATTCCATGTTTAATCTTTGGTATGTTTAATGCAGGTTATCAGCATTATTTGGCTTTAGGAGAAATTGACAAAGCTATAGGGTTCTTTTCTGAATCATTTTGGACTTGGAGTAACTTAGTTGTAGGACTATGGAAAATTCTACCTTTAGTTGTTATATCTTATGGAGTAGGATTAGGTATTGAATTTATTTTTGCAATTATTAAAGGCCACGAAGTAGAAGAGGGATACCTTGTAACGGGTATGCTTGTTCCATTAATTGTACCAGTAGATATTCCATTATGGATGCTAGCTGTTGCAGTTGCTTTTGGTGTAGTAATTGGAAAAGAAGTTTTTGGAGGAACAGGAATGAATATTTTAAATCCTGCATTAACTATTAGAGCATTCTTATTCTTTGCTTACCCAACTTGGATGTCTGGAGATAAAGTTTGGGTACATGGAGCTGTAGAACGTGCTGGAACTCCTGATGCCATTTCTGGTGAAACGATTCTAGGTAGTTTAGCACAAGGTCAAACTTTTGACTATGGCATAATGGACATGTTCTATGGATTTATTCCAGGTTCTGTAGGAGAAACATCAACAGTTTTAATCCTTTTAGGAGGACTATTTTTAATCTTTACTAAAATAGCAAGCTGGAGAATAATTGTTTCTTCCATTGTTGGCGCTTTAATAATGGGATTAATATTTAATGGTGTTGTAGATCAAGGATGGATTTCAGAAAGCAGCAAATTCTATGGATTAATGAGTACAGAATTCTGGCATCATTTAATAATTGGTGGTTTAGCCTTTGGTATTATATACATGGCTACAGATCCTGTAACTGGATCACAAACAAATAAAGGTAAGTGGTATTACGGATTCTTTATAGGATTCTTTTCAGTAATGATTCGTGTATTCAATCCAGCTTATCCAGAAGGTGTTATGTTAGCTATTCTATTAATGAATGTATTTGCACCAACTATAGACCATTATGTGGTTCAAGGAAATGTGAAACGTCGTATGAAACGTCTAAAAGCTAAAGTTGCATAACCATGGAAAAGAAAACAGATAAAAATTCGTATACTGTAATTTTTGCCATTATAATGGTAATAATTGTTGGAGCATTATTAGCTTTTACATCTTCAGCATTAAAAGAAAGGATTGCAGAAAATAAGCGTATAGAAAAACAACAAAATATTCTATATGCTATGGGAATTAACGAAAACGAAGGAAACAAAGCAAATTTTGTTTCTAAAGAAATAGTAGCAGAATCTTTTGAAACATATATAACCAATCAAATAGTTATTGAGGAAGGAATTCAATCTCAAGACGAAAAAGCATATTTGATAGATATCAAAAAAGAACAAGATCGTGCTAAAAAAGGAGAAGCAAGACGTTTACCACTATTTATTGGAGAAAAAGAAGGGAAGAAATTCTTCATCGCTCCAATTAGAGGTAAAGGACTTTGGGATGCGATTTGGGCTTATGTTGCCATGGACGAAAACATGGTTGTACAAGGTGCTTATTTCGATCATAAAGGTGAAACTCCAGGATTAGGTGCTAACATTAAAGAACGTTTCTTTATGGACGACTTTATTGGAGAACACTTAATGTCCAACGGAACTTTTAAAGGGATTACAGTTTCTAAAAGTAATGGTGATCCTAAAAACGAAGATAAAAAAGATAATGAGGTAGATGCTATTGCTGGATCTACTATTACAGGAGATGGTGTTTCTGCAATGATTAGAAACGAACTAAAATTGTATGTACCTTATTTTAAAAATTTAAAAAATTAATTTATGGGACTTTTATCAAAAAAAGACAGCAAATTAATATTAGATCCTTTAGCAGACAATAACCCAATTACTATTCAAGTATTAGGAATCTGTTCTGCACTGGCTATTACTGCACAATTAAAAGCAGCAATAGTAATGACCTTATCTGTATTATTTGTTATGGGTGCTGGTAATGTTGTTATCTCACTAATTAGAAATGTAATTCCTTCAAAAATTAGAATTATTGTTCAATTAACAGTTGTTGCTGCTTTAGTAATTATTGTTGATTTGGTTTTAAAAGCATTTGCTTACGAATTAAGTAAAGAACTCTCAGTTTTTGTTGGATTAATTATAACGAACTGTATAATCATGGGACGCTTTGAAGCCTTTGCTTTAGGAAATGGTGTATGGCGTTCATTTTTAGATGGAATTGGAAACGCTCTAGGTTATGGAATTATTTTAATACTAGTTGGTTTCTTTAGAGAACTTTTAGGTTCTGGAACTTTATTAGGTTTTCAAGTACTTGGAGATCCTATAGACAAAACTGGAGTTTATGCTTTTGGTTATGAAAATAACGGATTTATGTTATTATCACCTATGGCATTAATTGTAGTTGGTATCATAATTTGGATACAACGTAGTAGAAATAGAGCATTAATAGAAGATCACTAGAATAGAATACTATGGAACATATAGAATTATTTTTTAAATCAATATTTATAGATAACATGGTATTTGCCACATTCCTTGGAATGTGCTCTTACCTTGCTGTATCTAAAAAAGTATCCACAGCAGTAGGCCTAGGAGCTGCAGTAATATTTGTACTTGCAATTACAGTACCTTTAAACTGGCTGTTAGACCAATATATACTAAAAGAAGGTGCTTTAGCATGGATAGATGGAAGCTCTAATGGAGAAGGTTTTTCTGGATATGATTTAAGTTTCTTATCATTTATCATGTTTATTGCAACCATTGCAACAATGGTACAATTAGTAGAAATTGTTGTTGAAAAATTTGCTCCTGCATTATATAACTCACTTGGTATTTTCTTACCCTTAATCGCTGTAAACTGTGCTATTCTAGGAGGATCTTTATTTATGCAATCTCGTGAAATTGCTACTGTGGGATTAGCATTTAACTATGGAATATCTTCAGGAATTGGATTCTTTTTAGCAATTTTAACTATTGCAGCTATTAGAGAAAAAATAAGATACTCTAACGTGCCAGCACCTCTAAGAGGTCTTGGTATTACTTTTATTATCACTGGATTAATGGCAATTGGATTTATGAGTTTTGGTGGTATGTTAACTGGTGGAGACGAAGAAGTTAAAGAAGAAAAAACTGTAAAAGTTGAACCTTCTCAAGAAACAGAAAATAAAGCTGAAGATTTAGCTGATAACAATATAAAAGTAGTAGAATAACATGATATTAGCAGCAGGTACATTAGGAACAATTGTAGCAACTGTAGCCGCCTTTTTAGTATTGATACTAGCATTGGTAACGTTGCTATTGTTTGTAAAACAAAAATTATCACCTTCTGGTCCAGTAAAGATCAAAATTAATGGTGAAAAAGAAATTGAAGTAGCCTCTGGAGGTACATTGTTAACTACATTAAGTGCAGAAAAAATTTTCTTACCATCAGCATGTGGTGGTGGTGGAACTTGTATACAATGTGAATGCCATGTATTATCTGGTGGAGGTGAAGCGCTTCCAACAGAAACACCTCACTTTACAAGAAAAGAGTTACAACATGGAGCTCGTTTATCTTGTCAGGTAAAAGTGAAGCAAGACATGGAAATTACAATTCCAGAAGAAGTTTTCGGAATTAAAAAATGGGAAGCAGTTGTAGTTCGTAATTATAACGTAGCTTCATTTATTAAAGAATTTGTTGTTGAAATTCCAGAGGATATGAATTACAAAGCTGGTGGATATATTCAAATAGAAATTCCTCCATGTGAAGTAAAATATTCAGATATGGATATTACTGCTCATCCAGAAGAACATGATACTCCAGATAAGTTTAAAGCTGAATGGGATAAATTTGGTCTTTGGCCTTTAGTAATGAAAAATGATGAGTTAGTAGAACGTGCATATTCTATGGCTTCTTACCCAGCTGAAGGTAGAGAAATCATGTTGAATGTTCGTATTGCAACTCCACCTTGGGATCGTGCAAAAAATGCTTGGATGGATGTAAATCCTGGGATTGCGTCATCTTATATATTTAATTTAAAGAAAGGGGATAAGTGTACAATTTCCGGACCTTATGGAGAATTCTTTATTAATGAGTCAGATGCTGAAATGTTATATGTTGGTGGTGGAGCAGGAATGGCACCAATGCGTTCTCACTTATATCACTTATTCAGAACATTAAAGACTGGTCGTACTGTTACTTATTGGTATGGTGGTCGTTCAAAAGCAGAATTATTCTATATAGAACATTTTAGAGCACTAGAGAGAGATTTCCCTAACTTTAAATTCTATATCGCATTATCAGATCCTTTAGAAGAAGATAACTGGAAAGTTAAGAAGGATATTAATGATACAGAAGGTGATGGTTTTGTTGGATTTATACATAATTGTGTAATTGAAAACTATTTAAATCATCATGAATCACCTGAAGATTTAGAATTATATTTCTGTGGACCTCCTCTAATGAACAAAGCAGTTCAAAAAATGGGAGAAGATTTTGGTCTTGCAGACGAGAACATAAGATTTGATGACTTTGGAGGATAATCTTCAATTCAATAATACTAAAACCCAACATGAAAGTGTTGGGTTTTTTTGTGCTAATATGTGTGTAGTAAATAAGCTTTAATTTTTGTATATTAGTAGTTAGATTATTATTCACAAATGACTCAAAATAAGAACATAAACTTTTTAACTAAGTCTTACAGACAGTTATTTGAGTGCCTCATGTTCTTCATTGTTTCATAATTTTCCTTTTTTACATTTAACGCCTTGTTGAATACGTTCAGAATTTATTCTGAAACAAAAAATTAATTATGAATACTACTTTGCAAAATACACATACTCCAGAACGACCTTCAAAAGCAGAAGGAAACTTTTACAAGCCACTTGGTGACAAAATTGGACCTGGAATGAACGAACGCGTTCAAAAATTAAGAAAGCTAAGCTTTGAAACCGAACCTTCACTTTCTATTGAAAGAGCTTTAATTCAAACTAAATTCTATAAGGAGAACTTTGGAAAGTATTCCATTCCTGTAATGCGAGGAATGAATTTTCTTGAAATTTGTAAACATAAAACCATTTATTTAGGAGAAGGAGAATTAATCGTTGGAGAACGTGGACCTAGTCCAAAGTCTGTACCTACATTTCCTGAGTTAACTTGCCATAGTGTTGAAGATTTTCATGTGTTGAACACACGAGACATGCAACGTTACACCATTTTACAAGAAGATATAGATATCTACGAGAAAGAAGTCATACCTTATTGGGAAGGAAAAACAATGCGAGAACGCATTTTTAAGCATGTTCCAGAAGAATGGAGTAGAGCTTATGAAGCTGGTTTGTTTACCGAGTTTATGGAGCAACGTGCTCCAGGACATACTTGTTTAGATGATAAGATTTACAAAAAAGGTATG
>JABDPN010000106.1 GCA_013042715.1 Flavobacteriaceae bacterium
CACCTGACAATACCATTTTAACTCCCATCGATTTAATAACTCTTGCCATTAAATACATTGGAGTAGATGCACGTATAGTTGTTATATCGTATGTTTCTAGGTTATAGATTACGTCTCGTATAGCATCTAATCCTTCTTGAATTGTAAACTGAATTTCGTGATGTACTGTTCCAATATGGTCTGCAACTTTTTGAGCTGCTGCTAAATCTGGAGAACCTTTTAAACCAACAGAAAAAGAATGTAATTGTGGCCACCAAGCTTCAGTTGTATCATCTGTTTCTATTCTCTTTTCTGCATATTTTTTTGCTATTGCTGAAGTCACTGAAGAATCTAAACCACCTGAAAGTAATACTCCATAAGGCACATCAGACATTAATTGTCTATGTACAGCAGCTTCCAATGCGTCATGCAGTTCTTTTATGCTTGTATCGTTATCTTTTACAGCATCATACTCCATCCAATCTCTAGAATACCATCTTCTTAATTCATCATCTTTGCTAGATAGATAATGTCCAGGAGGAAATAATTCAATTTTTGTACAAACACCTTCAAGAGCTTTTAATTCTGAAGCTACATAAAATGTTCCGTTAGCATCCCAACCCATGTATAATGGAATAATTCCCATATGATCTCGAGCTACAAAATATTCCTCTGTCTCAGCATCATACAATGCAAAACCAAAAATACCATTCATTTCATCAATGAAACTGGTTCCTTTTTCTTTGTAAAGTGCTAGAATAACTTCACAATCAGATTGAGTTTGGAAGTTATATTTTCCTTCAAATTGCTTTCTTAATTCTCTATGATTATAAATCTCGCCATTTGCAGCAAGTATTAGTTTTTTATCTTCACTAAATAATGGTTGTTTACCAGAAACAGGGTCTACAATAGACAAACGCTCATGAGCTAAAAGCGCTTTTTCATCTGCATAAATACCACTCCAGTCTGGTCCACGATGACGAATCTTTTTTGACATCTCTAATATCTGAGGCCTTAATGTTTCTGATTTTTGTTTTAAATCGAAAGCACATACTATTCCACACATAATCTTTAATTTTAAAGTTTAATTTTACAATGCAAATATCTAATAAAGTTTATTTTATTAAACATAAAAGGATAAAATGATTTCAATTTATAACTATATATTAATATTTAAATGCAATTAATAACTAAATAATAAAACTAATAAGTGTTTGATTAAAAAATGTAATAATCTAATGAAGTAGACTATGGAATATTTAAATATTTATGTGTTTGAAGCGACACTTTCCATTTAGGATTTTGCATAACATAATCTACAATTAGTGGAATTACAGTAACGCGTTTACTCCATTCTGGTTGAAGGTACAGAATACAATCTTTATTAACTTTAGATGCTTGTTCTTCGGCGAATTTTAAATCGTGTTTATTGTAGATTATTACTTTAAGTTCGTTTGCACAGTTGTAAACTTCTGCTTTTGGTAGTTTAGTTTTCTTAGGAGATAAACAAATCCAATCCCATGTACCAGATAGATTATAAGCACCAGAAGTTTCGATATGTGTTTTGAGTCCTTTAGTCTTTAAACCTTTAGTAAGTTTAGACATATCCCATGTTAAAGGTTCACCTCCTGTTACAACTATGGTGTCACTATATTTTTCAGCTTCATCAATTATTTTAGTTGTTTCTGTTGGTGGATGTAAATTTGCATTCCAACTTTCTTTAACATCACACCAATGACAACCAACATCGCAACCTCCTATTCTAATAAAATAAGCTGCTGTACCTTTGTGATAGCCCTCACCTTGTATGGTGTAAAATGCTTCCATTAAAGGTAACATTTCACCAGAATCAACTTGCTGTTTAATCTCTTTTTCCATTGTGAGCAAAGATAGTTTACTGTTTCAATTCTGGAGATAAAACTTCAAAGTTTTTTTATTTTCATTTCGTTTAGATTACTTATTTTTACTGAAAATATAAGGTAATGACGAGACAAGAACAATTCTTTAATGACATTAAAAAAGGTAACACATTTAAAGGTGATTTTATAACTTTAGGATCTGCTATTCTAGATGAGGAAACTATAAAAGAGGCTTTTGTCAAGGTTCCTCTTAAAACAATGAACAGACATGGTTTAATTGCTGGTGCTACAGGAACTGGAAAAACGAAAACACTTCAAGTCTTAGCAGAGAACCTTAGTGATCAAGGTGTTCCTGTTTTATTAATGGATATAAAAGGAGACTTAAGTGGTTTAGCACAACCAAGCCCTGGACATCCAAAAATTGATGAACGTCACGAAAAAATTGGATTACCTTTTAATCCTAAATCATTTCCAGTTGAAATCATGTCTTTGTCTGACCAAGATGGTGTAAGACTAAGAGCTACAGTTAGTGAATTTGGTCCAGTTTTAATCTCTAGAATTCTTGATGTATCTGAAACACAAGCTGGAATTATTTCTGTGATTTTTAAGTACTGCGACGATAATAAATTACCATTACTAGATTTAAAAGATTTCAAAAAAATTCTTCAATATGCTACAAAAGAAGGCAAAAAAGAATTTGAAGAAGCTTATGGTAGAATTTCTACGGCTTCAACTGGAGCAATCCTTAGAAGAATTGTAGAACTGGAACAACAAGGTGGTGATTTGTTCTTTGGAGAAAAGAGTTTTGATGTTGAAGATTTAGTGAGAACAACACGAGATGGAAAAGGATATATTAATATCATCAGACTTACAGATATTCAAGATAAACCTAAGTTATTTTCAACATTTATGTTAAGTCTTCTTGCAGAGATTTATGAGACATTCCCGGAACAAGGTGATTCTGGAAGACCTGAGCTTATTATGTTTATAGACGAAGCACATCTCATTTTTAATGAAGCTTCAAAAGCATTACTTAATCAAATAGAAAGTATTGTAAAATTGATTCGTTCTAAAGGTATTGGATTATATTTTGTAACTCAAAACCCTACTGATGTTCCAGAAGCAGTTTTAAGTCAGTTAGGTTTAAAAGTTCAACATGCACTTAGAGCTTTTACAGCTAAAGACAGAAAAGCCATAAAACTAACTGCACAAAATTATCCAGATACAGAATATTATGATACTGCTGAAGTCTTAACTTCTTTGGGAATTGGAGAAGCCTTAGTTTCTGCTTTAGACGAAAAAGGGCGTCCTACACCTCTTGCTGCAACCATGATGCGTGCACCAATGAGTAGAATGGATATCCTTACACAAAAAGAACTTAATGCACTACTAGATGACTCTAAATTAGTATTAAAATACAACGATGAAGTCGATAGAGAAAGTGCATATGAAATGCTTAATGAAAAAATTAAAAAAGCAGAAGAATTAAAAGCAAAAGAAGCCAAAAGTTTAGCAGAGCAAGAAGCTAGGCTTAAAGCTGAGGAGAAAAAAGCAAAAGAACGTGAATACTCTAGAAAGAGTACTTCACGAAGACGTTCTACTAGAATGAATCCAGTTGTTAAAGTATTAACAAGTGCTACATTTATTAGAGCAGTTTTTGGTATACTAAAAAAAGTTGTAAAATAAATTTTTTAAATGAAAAAACTACTCATAATATTACTTGTAACAAATTTTTTATACTCATGTAAAAAAGAACAAGACCCATTTTTAATTTCGAAACAAAATATTGGATTTTTAACAGATTCTACACAAGTAAAAGATTTAAAAACTGTTTTTCCCAACGACTCCATTCATCGTTATATTGGAGGAGACGAGTTTACAGGAAGCATAAATGATATAAATATTTTACAGAATACAGGTGAATTGCTACTTGTACTAACACCAACTCAAGCTTTGGATTCTTCAGCTACTATAAATAATGTAAGAGTAATAGATAGTCGATTTAAAACTGAAACAGGTTTAAATGCTGTTAGCACTTTTAAAGACATAAAAGACAATTACCAAATTTCTAACATACAAAATACATTAAAAAACATAGTCATTTCTTTAGATAATGAGAATTTTTATCTCACTATAGATAAAAAAGAACTACCTTCTGAAATGCGCTACGATATGAATTTAAAAATTGAAGAAATTCATATTCCTGATAATGCTAAAATTAAATATTTTATGATTGATTGGAATTAAAAACAACTATTAATAACGTAAAAATATGATTCCTTTTATATCTAAATATCTAAACAAATTAGCCACAAAACGCTTAAAGGCTATTAAGCACTCAAATAAGATTAAAAAAAATGAAATTGAGCCTGAAATAAGAAATCTAAAGGTTGAATTTTCTCATGCTTTTAAAGAATCTATTTTTATAATAATTGGTGTATTTTCTGCTGGTTTTGGTCTAAAAGGTTTTTTATTGCCAAATCATTTTATTGATGGTGGAGCAACAGGTATCTCGTTATTGCTTCAAAATATCACACCACTTTCACTAGGTATTTTATTATTGATAGTTAATATTCCTTTCTTAATTCTAGCTACACGAACCATAGGCTTAAAATTCGCTATAAAAAGTATAATTGCAATTTCATTTTTAGCGATTGTTGTACATTTTGTTGACTATCCAATAATAACGCAAGACAAATTGTTAATTGCTGTTTTTGGTGGTTTCTTTTTAGGTTTAGGTATTGGAATGTCCATGAGAGGTGGAAGTGTTATAGATGGTACAGAAGTTTTAGCTATTTTCTTAAGTAGAAAATTATCACTTACGGTTGGAGATGTTCTCTTGCTTATAAACATTATTATCTTTTCATTTGGTGCATATATTCTTTCAATAGAAACGGCTTTATATGCAATTCTAACTTATTTAGCTGCAGGTAAAACTGTGGATTATGTAGTAGATGGTGTTGAAGAATATGTTGGTATAACAATCATTTCTGAAAAACATGACGAACTTAGAGTTATGATTACAGAAAAACTGAGAAGAGCATGTACCATTTACGCAGGAAAAGGTGGTTATGGCAAAAAAGGTGCAAGTTACGACAAGGACATTATTTACACTGTATTAACTCGACTGGAACTTGCTAAATTGCATACCGAAATTGATAAAATAGACCCAAACGCTTTTATAATAATGGGCGTTGTAAAAGATATTAAAGGTGGAATGATCAAACGAAAACCACTTAAGTAATCATGAAAAAATATACCATACAAAAATCACCTTTTGTTGTTCCTACTAAAGATGGTAAACATATAGCAGAGCATTTTGGGCTTGCATCTGATGGTAATGCAAATATTAGTATTGCATTCATGATTGCTCCTCCAGGTTGGAGTGAACCATTTCAAACGCCAGAATTTGATGAATACACTTACATCATTAAAGGTAAAAAACAATTTATTATTGATGACGAAACCATAATCTTAGAAGCTGGACAGTCAATAAAAATCAATAAAAATGTAAGGGTTCAATATTCCAATCCTTTTGAAAAAGACTGTAAATACTTAGCAATATGCATTCCAGCTTTTTCAATAGACAAAGTACACAGAGAAGACTAAAACATGGAGAAGTATATTATAAAACTTGTTGGTACATATCTAAATGTACTGAGTATGTTTTCTGCAGATTACGCAGCAAATAAAGCTTTACACATCTTCTCTAAACCCAGAAAAGGAAAGCTTAAACCTAATCATGAAGCATTTTTAAGTTCTGCTAACCAATCTGTTTTATATTATGAAGAATTACCAATTCAAGTATATCATTGGAAGGGTGAAAAAGAAACTATTTTACTAGCTCATGGTTGGGAAAGTAATGCAGCTCGATGGAAGAATAAAATAAACTTGTTTATAAATGAAGGTTTTAATGTTGTTGCTCTAGATGGTCCTGCTCATGGTAAGTCTGGAAGTAAAGTTTTTAATGCACTTTTATATTCTGAATTTATAAATGTTGTCGCTCGCAAATGTAAGCCTCAAGTTATAATAGGACATTCTGTTGGTGGTATGGCATCTGTTTTTTTTCAGCAGAAATATCAACTAAAACAC
Organism: Flavobacteriaceae bacterium; assembly: GCA_013042715.1. Taxonomy (GTDB): domain Bacteria; phylum Bacteroidota; class Bacteroidia; order Flavobacteriales; family Flavobacteriaceae; genus Site-B15. Next base: position 5,931 of record JABDPN010000106.1, read on the forward strand.
ATTCAAAAGATGGTGCTTTTAGGTGCACCTTCAGAGTTTAGTGGTGTTCTTAAAAACTATGTTGAATTATTAGGTTACAACTCAAAAATCGAAAAACAATTACACAATGTTATATTCGATAAATTTGGAGCACATCCTGAAGCATTTTCAACATCAAAATTCATTAAAGATATTGAAACTGAAGGTTTAATTATTCACGACCAAAAAGATTCTATTATTCCGTTTTCTGACGCAAAACTTATTGAAAAGAATTTTAAAAACAGTAAGCTTATCTCCACAACTGGACTTGGACATTCTTTAAATCACAAATCGGTTTCTAAAAATGTTTTAGAATTTATTAAAGGATAAGTTATTGTATTTTTGCATCATGGAAGAACAACTTACACGTCTCAACAAATTTTTAAGTGAAGCAGGTTATTGTTCGCGTCGTGCTGCAGATAAACTTATTGAAGAAGGTCGTGTAACTCTTAATGGAGACATTCCAGAACTAGGTCAAAAAGTAAAACCTGGAGATGTTGTTGCAGTAGATGGTAAAATCATTCAAGCTAAAAAATCGGAACGAACCTATTTAGCATTTAATAAACCTGTAGGTATAGTTTGTACTACAGATACTCGTGTTGAAAAAGATAATATTATAGATTTTATTAATTATCCTAAACGTATTTTCCCAATTGGTAGACTTGACAAACCTAGTGAAGGATTAATATTTCTTACTGATGATGGCGACATTGTAAACAAAATTTTACGGGCTAGTAATAACCACGAGAAAGAATATATTGTTACAGTAGATAAGTCGATTTCTCAAACTTTTATTGAGCGTATGTCTAAAGGAATTCCTATTCTGGATACTGTTACTAAAAAATGTACGGTTAAAAAACTTAGCACGTTTACTTTTAAAATTATTCTAACTCAAGGTCTTAATAGACAAATTAGAAGAATGTGTGAGTATTTAGGATATGAAGTTACAGCACTTAAACGTGTAAGAATCATGAACATTAAACTAGATGTTCCTGTTGGTAAATATAGAACTTTTACAAAAGACGAATTAAACACACTACATAAGCTTCTTGCTGATTCTAGTAAAACATCAAACCATTAAAACTAACACTTATGAAACTCTCACCTTTTCATCTTGCAATTCCTGTTTGGAATTTAGACGCGTGTCGAAAATTTTACAGAGACACTTTAGGTTGTGAAGAAGGAAGAAGTAGTGACCATTGGGTAGATTTTAATTTTTTTGGTCATCAATTGGTTATTCATTACAAGCCAAAAGAAAACCAAAGTTTACACACCAATCCTGTTGATGGAAAAAATGTACCTGTTCCACATTTTGGAGTTGTTTTACCTTGGGAGACTTTCCATTCTTTTGCAGAATCCTTAAAGCAAAAGCAAATTGATTTTATTATAGAACCTTACATAAGGTTTAAAGGAAAAGTTGGCGAACAAGCAACTATGTTCTTTTTAGATCCTTCAGGAAATGCTTTAGAGTTTAAAGCATTCAAAGACCAAAGTCAACTTTTTGCTATTTAACGTTATTTCTTGTTAAATAAAATGGCAAATAAATAATTAAGAAAAATGGAATTATAATTAATTCTGCTACAATAATATAATATGGCCAATCTCCTAATAAGTCTAGTAATGTAGCAGCATCAGGTTTTTTATTGATGAAAAAATAATTTGAATCTAGCATGTTGTTAATTATATAAATTATAAGTACATAAACCTGTAGTGCTATAAAAGATTTAAAAACACTTTTTATAGTTGGTCTATGTTTATAAACAAAAGTTGCAAAAAGCATAAATACAACAACTCCAGCATGTGCAAACCAATACTTAATATAGGTAAAATGCGGAAAACCATTATTTACATCTGGAGTAATTAAAGCTTGAAATGTTCCTGCAAATACCCAAAACAATAAAATCTCGTATATTAGTTTTTTTCTAGAAAAAGCATAAAATGGCATTGATAATGCAATAATGTTACAAAGATGAAATGGTAAATCTGTTTTTACATTAAAATCATCTAAAATATACTTTATAAATGTCCAAGCAATAACTACAAGTGATAAGAATACTGCAAATATTTTTCCTATTAAGATTTGCTGCTTTTCACTTGCGTATGTTCTAGTAGAAACAATTAATATGAATCCAAAAAGTAAAAAGAAAATCAATGCAAACCAATGATGCTGTTCATAAGGTTCAAAAGCATTATTATCTTTCAAAAAGGGAGAATCTAACATGTTTTACATCATAAAAAGTGATGTAATATAAAAAATTATAATTTACTATGTCTTTCTCTGGCTAGAAGCGTATTTTTTAGAAGCATTGCAATTGTCATAGGACCAACGCCTCCTGGAACTGGAGTAATAAAACTTGCTTTTTTACTCACGTTTTCAAAATCCACATCACCTGTAATTCTATAACCTCGAGGTCTAGTCTCGTCAGGAACTCTTGTAATTCCAACATCTATAATAACGACATCGTCTTTTACCATTTCTGCTTTTAAGAAATTAGGAACACCTAATGCTGAAATTATAATATCTGCCTGTGAAGTGATTTGTGTAATATTTTTTGTGTGACTATGTGTTAAGGTAACTGTTGAGTTTCCAGGAAAGCCTTTTCTCCCCATTAAAATACTCATTGGTCTTCCTACTATATGAGATCTACCAATAACAACTGTATGCTTACCTTTTGTTTCTACTCCATAACGATCAATTAATTCTAAGATGCCAAATGGTGTTGCTGGAATAAAAGTAGACATATCTAATGCCATTTTTCCAAAGTTTGTAGGATGAAATCCATCTACATCCTTGTCAGGATCTACAGCCATCAATACTTCTTGAGTATTAATTTGAGGAGGAAGTGGCAACTGAATTATAAAACCATCTATATCATCATTTTGGTTTAGTTCTTCAATAGTATCTAACAATTCTATTTCACTTACAGTGTTAGGTAATTTGATTAAAGTAGATTCGAAACCAACACGCTCACAAGCACGAACTTTACTTCCTACGTAAGTTAAACTAGCTCCATCATTACCAACTATTACTGCAGCAAGATGTGGAACCTTTTCACCATTTTCTTTCATTTTGCTAACCTCAGCAGCAATTTCGTCTTTAATGTCGTTACTTACATTTTTTCCGTCCAGAATTGTCATAATGTTGGTTTTATAGTTTATTTTTCCTTTTATCTAGGCATATTTTTCATCATCTGCATCATTTTTTTACCTCCACCACCTTGCATCATTTTCATCATCTTACTCATCTGATTAAATTGTTTAAGGAGTTGATTGACTTCTTGTACAGATGTACCTGATCCCTTTCCTATACGTTTCTTTCTACTTGCATTAATTATTGCAGGTTGAGAACGTTCTTCTAGTGTCATAGAATGAATAATGGCTTCAATATGTTTAAAAGCATCATCGTCAAAATCAATATCTTTCATCATTTTACCAGCTCCAGGAATCATTCCAACTAGGTCTTTCATGTTACCCATTTTCTTGATTTGCTGAATCTGCTTTAAAAAATCGTCAAACCCAAATTGATTTTTAGCGATTTTCTTTTGAAGTTTACGTGCCTCTTCTTCGTCAAACTGTTCTTGCG
>JABDPN010000108.1 GCA_013042715.1 Flavobacteriaceae bacterium
ATAATAAATCTAATCGCATCTTGATTCACTTTCGGTAATTCTATCTTAAGCTCTGTAGGGTTTGGAGTTCTATAAACAGCGCCTAAAGCTTTTCCTAAAAGCACTTCCTCAGGAAAGTTGACATTTCCCTTATCTAAAAAGGTTTGAATTTCTTTACGCGCATTTATTACTGAAGGAAGTACAGGAAAAATTGGCTTATTACAGATATCCAACTTAACACTTAATACATTATATACATTTTCTACATCGAAGAGTCCTGGACTACCAAAAACCACAACCATAGCATCAATAAAATCGAATTTATATTCACAGTAGTCAATAATAATCCCGAGTTGTTCAGCGGTTCCAGTAGCTAAAAAATCAATAGGATTACTTACTGAAGATCCTGGATATAAATAGGTTGCTAACTTGTCTGCATCTTTACCTTCAATTTTCGGGACTTGTAAGCCACTTTTTGAGAGTTCGTCTGCAAGCATAACTGCTGAACCTCCTGCATGTGTAATAATTGCAATATTTTTACCTTTCACTTCTTTATAATTAAAAATTGAAGCAACACAAAGTAACTCTTCTCTACTGCTGCAATACACAATACCCGCTTTTTTAAATAACGCTCTTACAGTAATATCAGAACTTGCAATAGCTCCAGTATGCGAGCTTGCAGCACGACTTCCTACAGCAGTACTACCTGCTTTAATTGCAGCAATTCTAACACCCTTATTTATTAAAGATGTAGCGTGTTTTAAAAGTTTTTGAGGATTATTAATAGATTCCAGATACAATAGCTTAATAGGTGCATCTGTATCGCCATTATAATTTACATCCATATATTCTAATACATCTTCAACTGCAATCTGTGCACAATTTCCAACAGAATATACATTTGCGAATTTTACACCTAAAGATATTCCTGCTTCCATAATAAAAACTGCGGTAGCACCAGAACTGGATATTAAATCACATCCATGAGGTTCAAATTTTGGAATAGGCATGGTAAAAACACCTTTGTAATTTTGGTTAATAACACCAATACAGTTAGGCCCAATTAAACAACCATCTGCACTTTCAACGATCTTAGCGATAGCTTTTTCAAGGTTTTGTCCATCTTCATTTGCTTCAGAAAATCCAGCCGAAATAATAATAAAAGCTTTTGTATTTTTTTCTTTAGCAAGTAGCTTGACAGCATCTAAACAATATTTAGCAGGTATTGCTAAAATGGCTAAGTCTGTATTAGAAACATCTTTTACAGAAGCAAAACTCTTAATGCCTTGAACTTCTTTTTCTTTAGGATTAACAACAGATAACTGTCCTCTAAATCCACCATCTATAATATTCTTAACAATCTTACCACCTGGTTTTTTAATATCATTGGAACCTCCAACAATAACAATACTTTGTGGATTAACTAACTGTTTATTGATCATGATACAGTGTGTTTTATAAAGACTCAACTAAAGTACTGAGCCATATTATAACATGAAATGATATTAATCAGTTCAAAAAAAAGAATTAGTGATTTGCGTTATATAGCTTTTTATAAGCTTCCAGCGTATCAATATCACTAAACATCTGTGAAGCTTCTATAAAACGTACTACCTGTAAATGATTTTTAATGATATGTTTTGCGCCTTCATCATTATTTAATTGCATCAATTCTTCGAAATATTCTTTATCAAAAAGTGCTGGAACACCTAATCTATTGTTTTTATTTGCTGTTCCGATTATCTGTTTTTTGCAAATATTAAATTCTGAAATCATTTGTAATAAATAGCTTTTAGTAATTAATGGTTGATCTGCAAGTGATATTAAAATGGCTTCGATTTCTGGAAATGTTTTTTCAATATAATTAACTCCAAATGCAATGGAGTTTCCTAATCCATTATGCCAAGTTTTATTATTTAAAACGTGAACAGAATTCGTATTTATTTCAGAAATAATTTTTTGATAATTCGCTCCTAATACTAATATCACAGAATCTGATTGAACTTTTTTTACAGTATCAATAGCATGCTGTAAAAGATTTGAAGATTTCCATTTTAGCAATTGTTTTGGTTGTCCTAGTCTACTAGAATTGCCTGCTGCTAAAAGTAAGATGGCAAC
>JABDPN010000119.1 GCA_013042715.1 Flavobacteriaceae bacterium
GATACATTACAAGATACACATGTACCATAGTAAAGAAAATAAATAACCACATACATACATGATGAATTGTTCTAACTAAATAGTCACCACCAAAAAATGGCACAACCCAATCAAAAAGTTTTGGTAACCACCAGGTTGACAAATCTGCATATAATCCAAACCCAGTAATAACCATAACTACTGCAATTAAAAACATTGCTATATACGATAGCTTAGCTACACTATTATGACCGATACTAATTTTAGTTACGTCTTCTACTTTTTCATTTTGAAGTAACACATCAATTTTCATAACATGCCAAAAATTTCTCCAAAATACTTTTCTAAATGGCCAAAATGCTCTCCAACTTGCAAATCTATTACCTACAAATAACCAATAAATACGCATAATCATCACAAAGAAAAATACATATGCAGCAACAAAATGTATAAATCTTATATAACCAAAGAAATGTATATATGTTGCTTCTTGGTTAGACATTAAGGCTGGTGGATCTGCAATTAAGAATCCAGTAACACTTAAAACAATAATTGATAAAACATTTAGCCAATGAAAAATTCTAATGGGAAGTTCCCATACCATTACACGTTTAAAACTTCTAGTTTTCATAATTTAAATTTTAAATGTCACAACTAGATATATTCTGAACTTTCGCGATGTGTTTTCCGTGTTCGTCATACAAATGTACGGCACAAGCCAAACAAGGGTCAAACGAGTGTATGGTTCTTATAATTTCTAATGGTAATTCTGGATCTTCAACAGGAGTTCCAATAAGTGTAGATTCGTATGCCGAACGTTGTCCTTTAGGATCTCTAGGTGAAGCATTCCAAGTACTTGGTACAACTAATTGATAATTATCTGTTTTACCATCTTTAATTTTAATCCAATGAGCTAAAGCACCTCTTGGTGCTTCCATAAAGCCAACACCTTTAGCTTCAGCTGGCCAAGTTGTAGGATCCCAGTTGTCGGTTGCTGCCATACGTTCATCTCCATTTTTTATATTATTAAGCAGCGTATCATAAAACTCTTGAGTCCAATTAGCAACTAATTGTGTTTCTATACCACGTGCTGCTGTTCGCCCTAATGTAGAGAATAAAGCATCTACAGGAACATCTAAATGAGATAAAGCGGCATTTACTGCTTCTTGTATTTCCTTATTGCCTCTTCCATAACCTACTAATAGTCTCGCTAAAGGTCCTACTTCCATAGGTAAACCTTTCCAACGTGGTGTTTTAATAAAACTATACTTCTCTTCCACATTTAGGTGCTCGTATGGAGGTTTAGGCCCAGAATATTTAATATTGGTTTCGCCTTCCCAAGGATGGCGTCCTTTATCATGGCCTTCAGTATAATTCTCGTACCATGAGTTATTTACAAATTCTTCAATTTGATCTCCTCTATGGTCTACATCATGAACTTTAGATAAATCTCTATTTAAAATAACACCTTGTGGGAATTTAAAACTTGACATATCAGCATAACCATTTGTTGGGAAGTCTCCGTAAGACATATAATTTCCGAAACCTTTACCAATTGCTCCCCAATCTTTATAAAACGATGCTATTGCTAATAAATCTGGAATATAAACTTGGTCTATAAACTTTTTTCCTTCTTTAATAAGCCTTCCAACCATAGCAAGACGCTCTGCATTTATACCACCTGGGTTTTCGGTATTAATTGCACAAGCCATTCCGCCAACTAGGTAATTAGGATGTGGGTTTTTACCTCCAAATATTGTGTGTACTTTAACAATTTCTTTCTGCCATTCTAATGCTTCAAGATAATGTGCTACAGCTAGTAAGTTAACCTCTGGTGGTAACTTCATTTGCTTATGTCCCCAATATCCATTTGCGAATATTCCTAACTGACCACTGTTAACAAATTTTGTAATTCGTTTTTTAATATCTGAAAAATATCCAGGAGAACTCTTTGGCCAATTTGATATACTTTGAGCAATTTCTGAGGTTTGTTTTGGATCTGCTTTAAGTGCATTAACAACATCAACCCAATCCAAAGCATGAAGGTGATAAAAATGTACTACATGATCGTGCATATATAATGCCCCTTCCATAATATTCCTTACCATTTCTGCATTTGGTGGAATTTGAATATTCAATGCATCTTCTACAGCTCTAACAGATGTTAAGGCGTGAACAGTTGTACAAACTCCGCATGTTCTTTGTACAAAAGCCCAAACATCTCTTGGATCTCTACCTTTTACAATTTCTTCAATTCCTCTAACCATTGTACTAGAGCTAAAGGCATCTACTATTTTACCGTCTTTTATTTCTGCTTCTATTCTTAAGTGACCCTCAATACGTGTTACAGGATCAACAACTATTCTATTTGCCATTGTACTTTGATTTAAGACTCAATATTTTCTTCGTTAGATTTTCCTCTTTTTATTCTACTCCAAACTTCTTTACGTTTAGATATTGCTGCAGAAGCTGCATGAACAGCTATACCTCCAGCTAGAACACCTGCAGCTACTTTACCAACATCATCTGCAACACCTTCTTGTTCTATTCCTGGTAATTTCGTAGCTCTTTCGTAGAAAGGTCCAAAATCCCAGAACCCATCTTCACTACAACCAATACAACCATGACCTGATTGAATTGGGTAACTTACACCGTTATTCCATTTAATGGTTCCACATGAATTATACGTAAGAGGTCCTTTACAGCCTACTTTGTATAAACAATACCCGTCTTTTGCATTTTGATCATCAAAACTTTGTGCAAATAAACCTGCATCGTAATAAGGACGTCTGTAACAGCTGTCGTGAACACGTTTTGCATAAAATGCTTTTGGTCGACCTTGTTTGTCTAATTCTGGTAAACGACCAAAAGTTACAACATGTACTATGACTCCTGCCATGACTTCTCCTATAGGAGGACATCCAGGAACACGTATTATTGGTTTGTTTTTAATAATCTTATGTATTGGAGTTGCTTTAGTAGGATTTGGTTTTGCTGCTTGTACACAACCACTAGCGGCACAGCTTCCCCAAGCAATAATTGCTTTTGCACCTTCTGCTGCCTCAATTAAAGTGTCTTTTGCCGATTTCCCAGCTATACAACAGTAATTTCCATCATCTCCCATAGGTACAGAACCTTCTACACAAAGAATATACTCTCCTTTGTATTTTTTCATGGTATCGTGCTTAGCAGCTTCTGCTTGATGACCTGATGCAGCCATAAGTGTTTGCGTGTAATCTAATGATATTTTATCTAAAATTATATCAGCAACAATAGGATGATCTGATCTAATAAACGACTCGCTACAGCAGGTACATTCTTGAAAATGTTCCCATATTACTGGTAAACGAGGAGTGGTCTCAAGAGCTTTAGCTACTTGCCCAATCATGGTGGATTCCAATCCCATATATGCAGCTATAAAAGCTGAAAATTTCATGAAATCTCTACGACTGTAGCCTTGCTTTTTAATACTCTCATAATAAGTTTCTTGTGCGTTTCTTTTTGAACTCATGTTAGTTATTGTTAAATAAAGGAATTAGTTGTTAGTGGACTATCAAGCGGTAGCAATAAAGTTATATAAACATTTAAAAACCAAATATGATAAAAGTCATGTCCCAAATATTCAGATATTATTATCTTTGTTGGTTCAATTTTTCTTACCTCATATACAAATGCATGAATTATCTATTGCCTTAGGGATACTTAGAGTAGCCGAAGTAGAAGCAAAAAAAGCTAATGCTAAATCAATTGAACGCATTGAATTAGAAATTGGTACTCTAGCAGGAATAGAATTTGAAGCTCTGGATTTTGTATGGCCATCAGCTGTAAAAGGCACTATTCTAGAACACTCAAAAAGAGAAATTAATATTATCAATGGGGAAGCCCAGTGTGTTGACTGTGAGACCATTTTTGGGTTAGATAATCATTATGATTCATGTCCCAAGTGTAAAAGTAATTTTAAATCTATTCTTAAAGGAAAAGAATTACGTGTTAAATCTTTAGAGGTATCATAATAAAACTTGTTGTTTTTTAACATTTAGAACTTCTTTTATCCAAAAAATAAAAAAATATTAACTTTTTTGTCAACTTGTTGTTTTTTTCATAATAAGACTGAAATCTGACTTTAGTCATAGTTTAAAAACTTCCCCAAAGTTACTTTAGTTACAAACCATTTTAACTTTTATGAATATCACAGAAGCAAAACCCAAAAAAACCGCTTTGATGGATGTATTATGGGACATCCAAAGAAAAAGAAGGTACATTAGTAAAGATGATATTTACAAAATATCTAAAGCGTTTAATATCTCAAGTATAGAAGTTGAAGGGGTTATATCTTTCTATCATTTTTTTCATTTTAAAGATGCTGGAAAGTATACCATTTACCTTAACAATGCTATCATATCAAAACACAAAAATTTTGAAGCTGTTAAAAAAGCATTTGAAAAAGAACTTAGAATTAAAACTGGTTATGTTACAAAAGACTCTTTATTTGGGTTGTTTGAAACATCATGTATTGGATTAAGTGATCAAGAAACATCTTGTTTAATTAATTTCCACCCTTTTACAGAACTTACTCCTGAAAAAGTCAAAAACCTAATTTCAAAAATTAGAGCAGGGGAGAGTCTAGAAAGTTTAAGTAACTACCCTAAAGACAATATTAAATACACTCCAAATTCAGAAAAGACAATTTTCTTTAAGTCTTTTAAACCAGGAGAGTCTCTTAAATTATTAAAAAAATATTCCCCATACAAGATCATTGATCTCGTAACTGATTCTAAACTAAAAGGACGTGGTGGTGCATTTTTCCCAACAGGAATGAAATGGAAATTCTGCAAAAATAACCAAGCAGATCAAAAATATGTTATTTGTAATGCAGATGAAGGTGAACCTGGTACGTTTAAAGATCGTGTGTTGATGAATACATATCCTGAATTATTAATAGAAGGTATGGCTATTGCTGGTTACGCTGTTGGTGCAACAAAAGGAACCATATACTTAAGAGCTGAGTACATGTACCTAAAAGAAAAACTAGAAAAAGCAATTGACTCATATTATAAAAATAATCTCTTAGGTAAATCTATTTTAGGCATTAAAGGATTTGATTTCGATCTCAACATTCACATGGGAGCAGGTGCTTATGTATGTGGAGAAGAAACTGCACTTATTGCATCTATGGAAGGTAAACGAGGTGAACCTACAACTAAAGAATATTTTCCTGTAGAAAAAGGATACTTAGGAAAACCAACTGTTGTTAATAATGTGGAAACACTTTGCGCTGTTCCTAGAATACTAGAGATGGGATTGGAAAAATACCTTTCTATTGGCACAAATGCAACTCCAGGAACAAAACTATTTAGTGTTTCTGGTGATTGTGGCAAACCTGGTATTTATGAAATTGAATGGGGAATGAAATTAAAAGATTTCTTAAACCTCATTGAAGCAAAAGACCCTTATTTTATTCTGTTTAATGGATTTGCAGGTGAATGTCTTTCTGAAATTGATTTCGATAGAGAAATTTCTGGAGAAAATCTACTTGCAGAACATATACAGTTTGAATATAAAGATCCAATAGAATACTCAAGAAAAATGAGTGCTGTTGGCCTTAGAAGTGGAGGATCATTTATGGTTTTTAATAAAACTAGAAACATTTTCGAAATTCTTAAAAACATCTCCGATTTCTTTGTAGCAGAATCTTGTGGAATATGTGTGCCGTGTAGAACAGGTAACTTCTTACTTAATAGAAAGCTTAATAAAATCATTCTTCGACATGGAGATAATAACGACATGGAAGAAATGGAAGAATGGAGTACAATTATTAAACAATCTAGTAGATGTGGTTTAGGAAAAACATCAACAAACTGTTTGCTAACTGCAATGCTTAAGTTCCCTGAAGAATTCAAAAATTGTCTACTAGCAGATAGTGATATAAACCAAGCATTTAATATAGAAAATGCTGTATTTGATTACAATGAGATTATAACTGAAAGTGAAGCAACCTATGAATAATTTAGTAAACATAACAATAGATGGGCGAAAATATCAAGTTGAAAATGGTAAAAACTTGGTTGATGCCGCAAAAGAAAATGGGATTTATGTTCCAACTCTATGTCATTTTCATGAAGTCAATCCTCCTCTTGGTACATGTAGAATTTGTACAGTTATGGTAAATGGAAAAACCACAACAAGTTGTACCACAAAAGTACATGAAGGCATGGAAGTAGAAATCAACTCTCCAGAACTCCTTAATACACGTAAAGCCATTATAGAAATGCTATTTGCAGAAGGAAATCACTTCTGTCCTTCTTGCGAAAAGAGTGGTAATTGCGATATGCAGAACTTAGGTTACGACATGGGAATTACCAAGTCTCGTTTTCCTCATGTGTATAGTAATAAAGTAGTTGATTTTACATCAAAACGTATGATAATGGAATCCAACCGTTGCATACTATGTAAACGCTGTGTAGAAGAAGTTAAAACCAGTGAAGGTAAAGATGTATTCTCTTTCGTTAAAAGAGGTGTAAACACAAGAGTACAAATTGACTATGCTGAAGAAGAAAAACTAACAGAAGCAGAAGCAATGCACGCCATGAACCTCTGTCCTGTTGGAGCAATTCTCGTAAAAGGAATGATTTACGAACAACCTTTTGGCGCTCGTAAATACGATGTAGGAGGAAAAGATAAAACTCCTGAATTTGAAGAAAAATACAATAAAAGTGGATCTAAAAACAAGTACATCGTTGCTACAACTTCTCTAGCTGGATGTTTTGGATGCCATATGTCTTTATTAGATATAGACACAGATATTCTTGATGTATTAGATGTTGTAGAATTTAACAAATCGCCTTTAACAGATATTAAAACATTTACAAAACGTTGTGATATTGGAATCGTAGAAGGTGGTTGTGCAAATTCCGAAAACATTGAAGTTCTTAAAGAATTCCGTAAAAAATGTGATATTCTAGTTGTAGTTGGAGAATGCTCAATAAATGGTGGAATTCCAGCCATGAGAAATTTCGTTCCGCTTAAAGAATGCTTAGAAGAAGCTTATATAAATGGATTAACAAGTGAAATTGGAGCAAATGTAATTCCAAACCACGAAGAACTTCCTAAACTTCTTTATAATGTATTTCCATGTAATGAAATTGTAAAAATTGATTATCATATTCCTGGTTGTCCTCCTAACGCAAACCATATCTGGAAAGTAGTTAAAAACATTCTACTTGATGAAGAATATTCAATTACTCATGAAGAATTTAAATACGACTAAATCAAACATTATGAAAAAATTAGTTATAGACCCTGTAACACGAGTTGAAGGTCATGGTAAAGTAACCATCAATTTAGACGAGAACAATAAAGTTAAAGATTCCTTTTTTCATGTTGTTGAATTTAGAGGTTTTGAGCGTTTTATTCAAGGACATCCTTACTGGGAAGCTCCTGTTTTAGTTCAACGTTTATGTGGAATATGTCCTGTAAGTCATCATTTGGCTGCAGCAAAAGCAATAGACCAAATTGTTGGTATAGATCCAGAAGATTTATCACCTCCAGCACAAAAAATTAGAAAACTTCTACATTTCGGGCAAGTTTTTCAATCACATGCTTTACACTTTTTCTATCTAGCTTCACCAGATTTATTGTTTGGCGTGGATGCAGATCCTGTAAAACGTAATGTAGCTGCTGTTGCGATAGAACATCTTGATTTAGCCAAAAAAGGTATTTTAATGCGAAAATTTGGACAAGAAATTATTCGTGTAATAGCTGGTAAACGTATTCATGGTATTTCTGCTGTTCCTGGAGGTGTACATAAAAAACTGTCTCTTCAAGAACGTGATTATTTCTTAAATTCTAAGGAAATTCCATCTGTAGATGCCATGATTAATTGGACAAGAGAAATAATAGATTTCCTTAAAGATTATCATGACGCCAACAGTTCTTGGTTAGATACTTTTGCTGAATATGATTCTGGTCACTTAGGTTTAGTAAACAAAGAAAATGGTTTCTTAGAATTATATGATGGTAATCTAAGGGCTCTTGATGCTAATGGAAAAGTTTTACTTAACGATATCCCAGACACAGAATACATTCAACACTTTAACGAAGGTGTAGAAAAATGGTCTTACCTTAAATTCCCTTACTTAAAAGATCTCGGAAGGGAAAAAGGATGGAATAGAGTTGGACCATTAGCAAGAGTTAATATTTGTAATGGTATTGAAACACCTTATGCTGAAGAAGAACGACTTATCTTTAAGTTAGCTACAAATGGGAACGTTAACAATAAAACCATGTACTCACATTGGGCAAGGTTAATAGAAATGTTGTATTGTGCAGAAATGATGAAGAGCTTGCTTAACGATATTAGTATTTTAAGTGACGACTTAATGCGTAAAGGAGAACGTCGTGGTGAAGGTATAGGTATAATTGAAGCACCTCGAGGAACACTAATTCATCATTATGAAGTAGATGAAAAAGACAGAATTACACGTTGTAATCTTATTGTATCAACTACCCATAATAACGAGGCAATGAACCAAGCTGTAAAATGGGTTGCAAATAATGTGATGGATGAAAAACCAGAAATCACTGAAGACATGCTTAACCAAGTTGAGGTTGCTATTCGTGCTTACGACCCTTGTTTAAGTTGTGCAACTCATGCTTTAGGACAAATGCCATTAGAAGTTTCTCTTTACGACCATGATGGCGAACTTATCGAAAGAAAAGAACGCTAATTTTTTTAATTAATAATTACATTCGTTAAGAATGTAAAAAACTGAAAACCTAACAGAAAAATAAACTTTTCTGTTAGGTTTTTCTTATTAATTTGCGTTTTTTTTGAGGTGTTTTCAATAAACATGATTAAAATCATGTTTATTTTGTGAATTATTCAAATTTATAATGTAATAAAATTTAATTTTTGATACATTCTCTATGTGTTTTTCTGTAATTTATTATCAATTATTCAACAAGCAAATCATAGCACAATATAATTGTTAATTCCGTTGTCTTATCTATAAATATTGTGAATAAAACATCACTATTTTGTAACTTTAGTTACTTATAACGCTTAAGTATTTACTTATGGACAGAACGCATCTTTTAAACAAACTTTGGGAGTATCAGCTTAAGTCTGGATACATTTCTGATAGAGCAGTTTCTAAAATATCAAAAGAAATAGGTGTTTCTAAAATTGAAATAGAGAGTGTTATTACTTTCTATCACTTTTTTCACAAGAAAAAACCAGGTAAACATACTATTTACCTTAACAATAGCATTATTTCTGAAATTAAAGGATATAAAGAAGTCAAAGCAGCATTCGAAAAACTTACAGGCTGCACATTTAACGAAGAAGGAAACAAAAAGTTTTCGTTATTTGAAACGTCTTGTATTGGAATGAGTGATCAAGAACCTGCTGCATTAATCAATTTTCAACCTTTTACAGATTTAACACCTAAAAAAGTTAAGTTTATTTTAGAAAAAATAAAAAATGGTGAAGATGTAAAAGATTTTGCAAGTAAAACAAAAAGTAAAATTCAATATACTCCTGGCGATAAAACTATAATCTTTAGAGATTACGAACTTGGTAAAAGTATAAAAGAAGCTATCAAATTTACAGATCAAGAAATCGTAGATAAAATCTATAAGTCGAAACTTAAAGGATTAGGTGGTGCTTTCTTTGACGTAGGTTACAAGTGGCAAGCATGTAAACGCAATGAAGACGATGCTAAGTACATAATCTGTAATGCAGACGAAGGTGAACCTGGAACATTTAAAGATCGTGCAATTTTTCAGCATCTTCCAGGTTTGGTGATTGAAGGAATGGCAATAGCTGGTTATGCTACTGGAGCAAAAGAAGGTGTTATTTACTTACGCGCAGAATACCAGTTCTTCAAAGAAAAATTAGAAAATTTGATCCAAGAGTTTTATGATAAAAATTTATTAGGCATAAACATACAAGGTGTAGAAGGATTCGATTTCGATATTCGCATTCAATTAGGTGCTGGTTCATATGTGTGTGGAGCTGCTTCTGCATTAATAGAGTCTATGCATGGTCGTCGTGGAGAACCACCTGTACGTATGTGGTCTGCTACAAAACATGGTTTTAAACACAAACCAACAGTAGTTAATAATGTAGAATCCTTAGCTTATGCTTCACGTA
>JABDPN010000120.1 GCA_013042715.1 Flavobacteriaceae bacterium
AGCTTTAACTATAAATCGTATAGCTACATTTAGGTACGATAAACGCATTGTTAAACAAATAAAACAAGGCAATCCAAATGTAAACATTCTATTTGATGACTTTGTAACTGATGCTATTTCTGTTGTAGACTATTTTAAAAAAGATAAAACTTATAAAAAGATTTATGTTATTGGACATAGTCAAGGCAGTTTAGTTGGATTACTAGCTGCGAAAGATAGAGCAGATGGGTTTATATCAATAGCTGGAGCTGGAAGATCTATCGATGAAGTGATTATAGAACAAATCAACAGGAATGCACCAATGTTTATTGAAGATACTAAGCGTGTATTTAATGTTTTAAAAGAAGGTAAAACAACCGAAGAATATCCTCCAGCACTTGCTTCAATTTTTAATATTGGAGTTCAACCATTTATTATGAATTGGATGTCTTACAACCCACAAGAGATTATTAAATCATTAAAGATACCAGCACTAATTTTAAATGGAACGAAAGATTTACAAATTACAGAAGAAGATGCAAAATTACTCAAGAAAGCTCAACCAAATGCTCAGCTAAGCATTATCGAAAATATGAATCATGTTTTATTTACTATTGAAGGTGATAGTTTAGAAAACTATAAATCTTACAATGAATCAATTCATGACGTTTCATCTGAGTTAATTTCAGTATTACTAAATTTTATTGAGCCTTTAAAATAGTTTTAAAAGATAAAATATACTCTTAAACGATTATTTCATTTTTAATCAAAAGTTTTGTGTAAGTTTAAACAAACATTTGAAGCCCAACTATTTATGTTTAAATCTAAATCGCTAATTTTTATAATCTGCATAAGCCTACTTTCTTTATTAAAAGTCAATTCTCAAGATTTTACAATAGGAGTTCGAGGTGGTTTAAATTATTATACTATTGGAGACATTAACTCAAGAGGAGGTTCCCTTCCAAATAGACCTCCAGACGAATTATTTTCACATGAAAATGAATTAGGAACTCAATTTGGTGCATTTTTAGATGTCGAATTTGGAAAATTTTTAATTAGACCAGAAATAAATTTCTCATCTTCAAAAAACAGATATGATTTTCCAGTAAAAGAAGCATATTGGAAGACATCAAGAATAGATGTACCTATTCTTATTGGATATGAAATATTTGATCCAATAACAGTTTATATTGGTCCTGGCTTTAATGTATTTAATGATTTTGAACTCGATGGTGTTCAAGTGACCTCGTTTAGTGATGGTGGTCCTGATCATAAAAAATCTGCTCTTCATTTTAATTTTGGAATTATGGTAAGATCTGGTCGATTTGGAGTTGATTTAAGATATGAAATGAATTCTAAAGAAACAGAAGAAGAACTTTTAGACATCGTAAGAAGTGCTTATGGAGTTAATTTAGCAGATTTAAAACCATATAAACCCAATGTTATTAGTTTAAGTATATCCATAGAAATTTTTAGAACTAATGATGAAGATGTAGGTGGCTTTTTCAATAATCTCTTCAAAAATAACAAATGTTACTGTCCATATTAAAAATGGACATTTGAAAACGAAAAAAGCATCAAACAAAGAGAATGATGCTTTTTCCAACTAACCAACCAAAAATATAATCACTTCTATTATATAAGAAGAATTACACTTTAATTAAAGCAACATCTGTGCCAAAAATTATTGTTTAAACTAATTTTGATAATTAAGTTTATTTTCATATATTTATGATATCATTTTAATATCACTTAAATAATCATATCATGAAAGAAGAAAAAATTATAGTACCTGCTAATGGCTACTTGATGCTTTTTGTATTCCTTATATTATTTTTTGGAGGAATATATGCTGTTATTGCTTTTGAAAATCCTTGGTATATTGCTGCAATAGTTTTAGCAATTATTATTGCAATAGGATTTATTATGGTTCAACCTAATAATTCAAGAGTATTATTACTTTTTGGTAAGTATGTTGGAACTGTAAAACGTAATGGTTTTTATTGGGTAAATCCTTTTTACACTAAAACAAAAATATCATTACGTGCAAGCAACTTCGATAGTGAACGCCTAAAAGTTAACGACAAACTTGGTAATCCAGTTATGATTAGCACCATTTTAGTTTGGCGAGTTTTAGACACTTATAAAGCTGCTTTTGATGTTGATAATTACGAGAACTTTGTTCGTGTACAAACAGATGCTGCAGTTAGAAAATTAGCGAGTATGTATC